>JAKSTH010000006.1 GCA_024402655.1 Treponema sp.
ATATTCAGAAGCTCCCTTGCTATAAAAATATATTTTCATTGTTTTAAACCAAGGTGGGCCAGAGAAGAGATTTCTCCACTTCGGTAGAAATGAAAGTTGGCTTTAGGTCGAGAATACAAATATTTTTATATTATGTTCATGATTGAATAAACATGGAAGCAGGAAAACGGGTTTCCAAAAAGGTTCTAAGGGCGGAACGATAGTTTCCTCTCCGCCCTTAGCAGCTAGCGACGGTACCTAGCGGTTTTGGAAACTCGTTTTCCTGTGACCTATTTTATAAAATGATGAACCTTAAAAAGAGATTTCTCCACTGCGATCGAAATGACAAGATAATGTGTATAGCATTCTATGGCTAAAATTGTTATTATATATTCATGATTGATTTAACTAGTAAACAGAGAAAAATTTTGGAAAAGGCTGCCCATGATTTACAGCCTGTAGTAATTGTTGGGGGAGCTGGAGTTACAGACGGTGTTATGGCTATGGTAGCTTCATCTCTTAAAGCTCACGAATTACTTAAAATTAAGTTTAATGAATACAAAGATGAAAAAAATGAATTAACACAGGACATTTGTTCTAAATGCGATGCAACTTTGGTGCGCATTATTGGTAATGTAGCAATTTTGTATAAAGAAGCAGAAAAAGAAGAAGACAGAAAATTTTCTTTATAATCGGTTTTAATTGATTAAAAGTTACCGGCACCTATAAAAGCGGTTACAGATTTTTCTGGAGACATTATTAAAGTGTCCATTAATGTTAAGCCAATTCTGGTGCAAGGTAATAAGCGGAAAAAATCTTTTTGCATTTCTAAAGGAATATCACCGTAACCGGGGCTGTAGCGGGGTTTAGTTTTTAGACCACTGGCTGCAGCTTCTTTTTTTATGTGGTCGTTTATGTAATCTACAACTTTTTCTATATACATTGCGCCACAACTTTGCAGAACGGCTGCTTTTACTGTATCTGTGGAATTTGCTTTTCTTATACAGGCATCTACTTTTGGACCAATGGTAGAAGCAAAAATATAAACTTTACTGCATCCTTCCAGATTTCGTCCTAAATCTACAGAATTAAAAGTTAAATCACCAAAGCTTATAATTTTATTTTCACTAACAGATAAATCAAAGTTTTCAATAACTGCGGCAGGGGAGATGCAGGCTAAAAGTTCCTGGCAGCAATCATTTATGAGTTTTTGAATCATCTGGTCGGGTGCAGAAATTTTTCTATAACCTAAATAACGGGCTGCTTCTGAAAGGTCGGCTGGAGTTGGAGTAAACAGCTTTGTTTCTGGAAAAAGTATTTGTGGCATGAAAAAAAAATATCATCTATGAAAAACAAAAGCAAGTTTTTTCTATATTAAAAGCAGGACATTTCTGCCAGAGGAACACAGCCATATTCAGTGTCCTGGAATAAAAGAAAATCTTTAACAATGCGGCGGGCTTCTTCCGAAACTTCTGTAATTCGTTGCACTTTTCCATTATCTGTTTTTACAAGAGGATTTATATAACGCTGCTTTACTTTAAGGTTTACGCAAAAATGATTTTGCAACGGTTTGTCTGTATGTTCTATTTTTTTCATTGTTCTGAAAGTTTTATACAGGCTTTGCAGTTCTCGTAAATCCTGATTTTCTTCCATGCTATCAAGTTTATGTATTATTTGAGATTCTGAAAGAGTCATAAAATCTTTTTCACTTAAAACACCTTTTTCTTCTGCCAGGTTCATAACTTTTCCAAGCAGCTGCAAAGTAAGTTTATTTTCATTTAGTTGAAGAATGTGTCCAATCAAGCAAAAATGGCGGCAGTATTCCAGGGCAATCTGCTTATCTGAAAAACCCAGTTCATCAACACCGTCTTCGTTTTTAAGTACAAGAATATTGTTATAGCAGCGTTCTACTTCTTCCATAGTCCAGCTGCCGTCTAGTGCCATGCCGGAAGGAAACATATATTCCAAGCGGTCTGCACTAAGCTGTGGAATTTCGTTATCTGCAACAGGATATTTATGATAATCTTGTATTTCGCAAAGCTGGATATTATCTTCCTGCAAAAGTTGAATCAGCTGAGGATCGTTTTTTAGAATAAGAGCTGTTGGAGCTTCTGTTGCAGTTTGTGTCAGAGCATCGCCTTTTCTAAAGTCTGAAACATGGGAAAAAACTGGAGTCGAAATGTCGTGGAAAAGTCCGGCCAGAGTTTGTTTTTTGTCGCGGGTGAAATTCCAGATAATAAGGGCAACTCCAATGCTGTGATTCAGTCTGGAATAATAGAACCGGTTATGATATAAGCTGGTCCAGTCGGTACCACAAAGAAGTCCTATTCCTTTTAGCCGCTGCATGAGTGGAAGAGCGATGTATTTATCTAAAAAGTCAGGTTTATCTTTGCAAAGAATTTTATGATAGGCAGGTATATTGTAAGAACACATGGGATTCCGGTTTAGCATGAAATCCCATGTGTATTTTTCAAAGTAATTTTCCATTATGTGAATATTACTGGATAATTATTTTTTAATCATTACATCCAGCTGATTATATGGAATAGAAATTTTAGCTTTATCAAGAACTTTTTTTATAGCAATGTATAAATCGTTTTTAGTCTGAAGGAAATCTACAGGATGGAACCAAACTGCAACTGTCATGTTAATGCCGCTGTCACCAAATCCGTCGAACCATACTGCTGGAGCAGGATCTTTTAAAACTGTTGGACATAAATCTGGAGCCTTTTTTAAAGCTTCTAAAGCTTTTTCCATATTATCTTCGTATGCAATAGAAACATTAATAGTCATACGGCGTTCTTTGTGGTATGAGTTATTTGTAAGATTGCTGTTGATAATTGTTGAGTTTGGAATACGAACCATCTGATTGTCAAAAGTGTGGACTCTTACAGAAAGAAGAGAAATTGCATCTACGATACCAGTAACATCTCCAACAATGATAGTATCACCAATTTTTAATGCTCCTTCTGTTAATACAAAAAGACCACTAATAATATTACTTACAGAAGTTTGTGCAGCAAAACCAATGGCAACTCCGGCAATTCCTGCAGCTCCCCAAATGGCTGAAAATTTAACACCAAACAAACTTAAAACATACATAACAATAGCAACATAGAAAGTATATGTAATCAATCTTTTTAAGATCATCATTCTTTGTGGTGTTGCTTTTTCTGGAGGAATCTTTTTAATTCCTTTTAGGATTAATTTGTAAATAATCCAGATTGCAAGGATAATAAGAAGGCTTCCAATCAACTTAAAAAGATTTTCCCATGTGGCAAAAGTTTTAATCCAATTAACAAAGCTGGAAGTTTGTTTAACAATAGTTTCGTTTGCGGCATTTGAAAGCGCTTCTGTTACTGTAGAAGAAATTGGTGCTGCTTCCTGTAAAACTTCTTCAACAGTATTTTCAATAACTTCTGGAGCAGCTTCTGCTTCCTGAGCCATAAATTGTAAAAGATTAATCATAATATCTCCTAAAAACAATTATGAGTTTTTTTTGCATAAATCATTAATTATGCAGTTTTCGCAGTCTGGTTTTCTTGCTGTGCAGACATATCTGCCGTGAAGTAAAATCCAGTGATGAGCATTTTTTAAATATTTTGATGGAATTCTTTTTAATAAACTTTCTTCTATGGTTTGTGGAGTATTTCCTTCTGCCAGTCCAATTTTTGGAGCAACTCTGGAAAGATGGGTATCTACCGGCATTGTTGGCTGATTAAAAATTACATTCAGTACAACATTTGCAGTTTTTCTACCAACTCCGGGCAATTTCATTAACTGGTCTCTGTCTGCCGGCACCTGACTGTTAAAATCAGAAATAAGCATTTTAGAAAGACCAATTACGCTTTTTGCCTTGTTTTTATATAACCCTATGGTGCGGATGTAAGAAATAAGTTTTTCTTCTCCAAGTGCCACCATTTTTTCAGGTGTATCTGCAATTTTAAAAAGAGAAGCAGTTGCTTTGTTTACGCTTTTATCTGTGGCCTGAGCACTTAAAACAACTGCAACTAAAAGTGTAAATGGATTTACGTAATCCAGTTCAGACACAGGGTTTGGATTCTGTTTTTCCCATCTGGAAAAAATGATTTCCATTTCTGAATTACTAAGTAAATCCATTTTTTCTCCTGTTTATTTTACAGCTTTTTTAAGTTCTTCAACTTTGTCTGTATTTTCCCAAGGGAAGCCCTGGCGACCAAAGTGACCGTAGCTTGCTGTTGGTTTGTAAATTGGGCGTTTAAGCTGAAGTGTTTCAACAATGCCAGAAGGTGTACAGTCGAATACTTTTTTAACAGCTTCAGAAATCTTATTGATTTCAACTTTTTCTGTTCCAAATGTATCTACCATAATAGAAACTGGGAATGGAACGCCAATTGCATAAGCCAGCTGAACTTCTGCTCTTTCTGCAAGGTCTGCGGCAACAATATTTTTAGCAATGTAGCGGGCCATATAAGCGGCAGAACGGTCAACTTTACTTGGATCTTTTCCAGAGAAAGCACCACCACCATGACGTCCAAGACCACCGTATGTGTCTACAATAATTTTGCGTCCTGTTAAACCTGCATCTCCGTCTGGACCACCAGTTACAAAGCGGCCTGTTGGGTTAATGTAATATTTTGTATTTTCATCTAAAAGACCGGTTGGTTCTAAAACAGGTTTAATAATCTGTTCAATAATTGTTTTCTGAATTTCTTCGTGAGAAACTTCTGGTGTGTGCTGGTGTGAAATTACAACTGCATCAATTCTTACAGGTTTGTGGCCGTCGTATTCAATTGTAACCTGAGATTTTGCATCTGGTCTAAGCCATGAAATTATACCGTTGTGGCGTAATTCGTGAGCTTTAAGTAAAAGCTGATGTGAATAATAAATTGGAGCTGGCATAAGAGCTGGAGTTTCGTTACAGGCAAAGCCGAACATCATACCCTGGTCTCCTGCACCCTGCTGTCCTTCGTATTCATCAAGACCTTTACCAACAACACCCTGGTTAATGTCTGCAGACTGAGCGTGAAGACGATTCATGAATTCACATTTTGCACCGTCTAAACCTACATCTGCTGCGTTATAGCCAATATCTAATGCAACGCGGCGTGCAATGCTTTCTGCTTCTTTTGCAATAATTTCTGGTAATTTAGGATCTGGATTCTGGAAACCGATTTCACCGCCTACTAAAACAAAGTTTGTTGTAGCAAAAGTTTCGCATGCAACATGTGCGTTTGGGTCAAGTTCCAGACAACGGTCAAGAATTGCATCTGAAATCTGGTCACAGAGCTTGTCTGGATGTCCTTCACCTACAGACTCAGAAGTTAATAAATAATGATTGTGATTGTTAGATTGGATAGATGCCATAATGGATCTCCTCTTTAGCAAAATTTTATCAGTTTATACAAACTGATCCCGTTTGCAATTTTGGATAAATCAACGGGTTTATTCATAATGTATGTCTATAATATAATAAAAATTACATTCTCTTGCAAGAAATAGTAAAATGTTTTAATCTAGAGACCAGGTTAATAATTTGTAGCAAAAAAAGGAGCATAAAGTGGCATTAAAAAAATCGTTTTCTAAAGATAAAACAAAATGTACAGTTACTTTTTCAGTATCTCCAGAAGCAGCACAGGGTGCAAAAACAGTAAATATTGCTGGCGATTTTAATAGCTGGAGCAGCACAGATACACCTTTGAAACAGGGTAAAGATGGTTCTTTTTCTGTAAAAATTGAATTGGATGTAGATAAAGAATATCAGTTCCGTTATTTATTGGACGGATGCCGCTGGGAAAATGACTGGAAAGCAGATAAATATATTCCAGCACCTTACAGTAATGCAGATAACTCTGTAGTTACAACATATAGAAAATAAGCTGGAGTAGTTCAGCAAGTTTAGGATATTAAGGATTGGGCTTTTTTAGTTCAATCCTTTTTTTCTGCCATTTTAGCCATAGCTGGGAAATATAAATTTTTTCTTACTTTTATCTTATTCTTTTCTTCTTTAAATCATACAAATCTGTATTATAATTTTTTACATGGATGAAAAACAAAAATCATTTTCTACAGCAGGCAAAGTAAGTATTCTTTTGGTAATGCTTTTTATTGTGACCTGCTTTAGTGTATGTGCAGAAAATAAGTCTCTTTCTTCAGATGGAAGAAGAAGTGCCTATACTTCCGACAGAAGTAAAGTTGTAGAACTTGCTAAAAGTCTGGAAGGAAAGCCTTATAGATATGGGGCTTATGGACCAAGTAGTTTTGACTGTTCTGGTTTTGTTTATTATGTAGCCCGTACTGCAGTGGGAAAACAGCTTCCTAGAACGGCAACTGCCATTTATGATTTTTGTACACCTATTGAATCCAGACAATTGGAACCTGGAGACCTGGTATTTTTTAAAACTACCAGCAGCGGTAAAATTTCCCATGTAGGAATTTATATTGGGAATAATGAATTTATTTCTGCTTTAAGCGACAGTACAACTCCCGGGGTTGTTGTTCGTTCCTTATCCAGCAGTTATTGGAAAAAGGCTTATTGTGGAGCCGGAAAATTTTTACCAAATGAAAATAATAGCGACAGTGGTTCAGAAACTACTGAAAAAAGAGCTTTGGGTATAAACAAAACTTCGTCAACAACAACTGTTGCTTATGAAATAGACGGCTGTACTTGTAACGAATGCAGTCCTTGTTCTTTTTTTTGGTAGAAGAAACACAGAAAGGACACATTTATGAAAAAGATTAACATTTTTGTATTATTAACTGTTTTTTTAACTTTGATGGTGAGTTGTTCTTCCAAAATAGATTTGGAATTGAATAATGATGGAACTGTGAACCTTAGTTTTGACGGAGAAACAGGAAAATCTTTGGAAAAACTTATAAGAACTACACAGAATGTAAAATCAGGTAAACCGGTTTTTAATACCAGTGGCATTCAGTCAGATTTAATTGCAGACGGATTTTCTGATGTAAAAGTTACAACACCACAACTTACAGAACTTTATGTACAGGCAAAAGACAAAAAACAGAAATCTATGTTTTTTACCTCCAACCTTGTAAGTACAAAAAATAATAAGTTGTGTGTAAACCTGTCGCCAAGAACACTTGTTGATTTTTATGAAAATGCAGATCCTGAACTGGCGTTATATTTAGATATGCTTTTGTCTCCTGTTTTTAATGGAGAAGATATGTCTGAAGCAGAGTATCTGGAACTGATTTCGGCCTTTTATGGACCAGAAGTTGCTGCAGAACTTAAAAAAGCACAGATTCAGCTGACTCTAAAAAATCCGGATGGAAAAAAATCTGTACATAATATTTCACTGGTTAAGCTTTTGACTCTTAACACATCTTTGCAATTAGAATAGATATTTATTCAATTAAAAACGCGTTATTTTCATATACTGAAATTATGAGTAATGCAATTTTTGTAAACCAGCTTGGCTATAATCTGAATGGAAAAAAACAGGCATTTTTGAATAAAGATGTCTGTAACTGTGACTCTTTTATAATTTGTACTGAAGATAATCAGACTGTATTTACTGGCAAAGTGCTTAATCCGGTTAATGATGAGCTTACTAAGCAGAATATTTGTGTTTTAGATTTTTCTGCTTTTAATGAACCTGGAAAGTACAAAATTGTTTGTGACAAAGAATCCAGCTTTGCTTTTTCTATAGGCGACTGTCTTTATGATGATTTATACAATTCGCTTTTAGATTATTTTTATCTTTCCCGCTGTGGAGAAAAAATTGAACGAACAGCCTGGGCACATGAACCTTGCCACACAGGAATTGCAGAAGTTTATGGCAGCACAGAAAAGAAAGAAGTACAGGGTGGCTGGCACGATGCAGGGGATTATGGCCGCTATATTGTTGCTGGTTCAAAAACTGTAATGGATTTACTGAGAGCCTACGAATGTTCAAAAAATACATTTAATCGTTTTGATATTCTTGCAGAAGTACGATTTGAATTGGAATGGATGCTTCAGATGCAAAGAGATGATGGTGCTGTTTACCATAAAATTTCCTGCTACAATTTCTGTGCATTCATTATGCCTCATCTTGAAAAGGAAAAAATTGTTCTGGCTCCAGTTTCTACTTCGGCTACTGCAGATTTTGCAGGATGTCTGGCTTATGCTTCTACTTTCTATAAAGAAAGCGATTCTGTTTTTGCAGACAAACTGCTTGCTGCTGCAATTAAAGCACAGAATTATCTGGACTGTCACCAGGATCAGTATTATATAAATCCAAGTGAAATTACTACTGGTGGTTATGGCGACAATAATGTAAGCGACGAAAGATATTTTGCTTTGTGTGCTTTGTTTGCTGCTACTAAAAAACCTGAATATTATGCAAAAGCAAAGGCTTTGTGGAATTGTGAATGGAATGAAAGCTTTAGCTGGGGCATGGTAAGTGCTTACGGTACAGAAATTTTAATTCAGAATAAAAATGATATAGAAGATAAAGGATTTATTCAGACTCTTGAGCAGGGCATTATTAACCGTGCAGACAGAATTATGAACATTATTAATAAATCTTCTTTTAGAGTTCCTTTTGTAAAAGTAAACTGGGGAAGCAATGGTTTTGTTTGTGATGAAGCACATATTCTTCTTATGGCTTACGACCTTACTAAAAAAGATGAATACTATAATGGTGCAAAAGACCAGATAAACTATATTCTTGGTTGTAATCCTATGGATATTTGTTACGTAACAGGATTTGGTTCAAATTGTGTAAAACATCCACACCACAGACCTTCTGGCGCTGTTAAAAAAACAATGCCAGGTATGCTTTCGGGTGGACCTTGCCAGGGACTTGTAGATGCAGTTGCAAGAGAAAATCTTTCTGGAAAAGCTCCTGTAAGTTGTTTTGTGGATCATATAGGCAGTTACAGTACTAATGAAGTTGCAATTTACTGGAATTCACCACTTGTTTATGTAATTGCAAAACTTGGTTTAGTGTAATAGAAACAATATATAAATTCAAAAAGCCCTTCATAGGTTTACTTTTCTTTACAGAATGACATATAATGTTGAATCTGTTAAAAAAGTTAATTATATGGAGGGCTTTATGTTTCAGATAGAAAATGTTTCGAAATCTTATAACGGAAAAGAAAAATCAAAGAAAAATACTGTAGAGGCTGTAAAAGCTGTAGAGTCACTTTCACTCACTGTTAATAACGGTGAAATTTTTGGTTTTTTAGGACCAAACGGTGCTGGTAAAACTACAACAATCAGAATGGTAACTGGTATTCTTCAGTCAGATGAAGGAGATATTAAGTTAGACGGTATTTCAATTAAGGACAATCCTATTGAAGCAAAAAGAACATTTGCATTTGTTCCTGATAACCCAGAAACTTTTTCACGTTTAAAGGCAATTGAATATTTGAACTTTATTGGTGATGTTTATAAAATCCCAACAGAAGAAAGAACAAAACGTATTACAGAACTTTGTGAAAAATTTGGTCTTAAAGAAGTTCTTAAAAACAAGATTTCTTCTTTTAGCCATGGTATGAAACAGAAATTATTCCTTATTGCCAGTCTTATTACAGATCCACAGAACTGGATTTTGGATGAACCAATGGTTGGTTTGGATCCAGAAGCTGCATTTATTGTAAAAGAAATAATGCGGGAAAGAGCAAATCAGGGAAAATCAGTTTTCTTTTCTACACACGTAATGGAAGTTGCAGAAAAATTGTGTGACCGTGTTGGTATTATTAAAAAAGGTAAACTGGAATTTGTTGGAACAATGGAAGAATTAAAAGCCCAGTATGGTAAAAATGGAGAATCTTTGGAAGATATCTTCATCAACATGGTAAAAACTGGTTCTTTAGGAGAATAATATGACATTTTCTCTTTTTAAGATTCTTTTTTCAAACATGGTCAGCTTTGACGATGTACTTGCAAACTTTAAAAAAGGTCCTAAAGGTATTGCTAAAAACCTTTTGATTTTTTTGCTGTTTGTTTATTGTTTTGGTGTATTTGGTTTACTTTATGTAAATACAATGCTGAATATGTATAACGGTCTTGTTGCAGCAGGAAAAACTTATATTATGCCTGTTGCTGCAGTTTTTGTGGCACTTGTAATTACTTTCTTCTTTGGTTTTTTGTCTGTTGCTACAAACTATTGTACTGGTTCTGGCGAAGAACAGCTTTTAGCTATGCCATTATCTGCAAAACAGATTTTTACTGCTAAATTCTGGATTTCTGTAGTTTCAGATTCTATCTTCGGTGTTTTACTTCTTGCAGTTGCTGCAATTATTTACGGGGCAAAAGAAGGGCTTTTCACAAAACCTGGTTTCTATGTTGGTTTTATTGTTTCTGCTCTCACACTTTGTCTTGTTTCTATTGCAGTAATTTTTGGTCTGTTTGTAATTATTCTTACCTTTGTTCCTGCATTAAGAAAAAAGAACATTATGCAGGGCGTTGCTTCATTTCTGGTAATTATTTTTGCAGGTTTTGGTGGAATGATTGGTTCTGCTACAGGTGCCAATGTTTCATCTGATGCATTAAATCTTGGTAATTTACTTGTAAATTCTTCTGTAGGTCGTTTGGCAGAAACAAAGGCTATGCAGATTTTTGGTAACGGACTTGCAGGCAACTGGCTTTCTATTCTTGTAATGGCAGCACTTTCGGCTTTTGTGATTTTTGTAATTGTACCTTTACTGGCACCTTTGTACATTAAAACCCTTAATGGATTTACAGATGTAAAGACAAAGAAGATTGATGCTATAGAAGCTGAAAAAGTTTTAAAGACAGAATTGAAATCAAATTCTATTTTCAAAACAGTTTTTACAAGAGATATCAAAACTGTATTAAGAGAACCTGCATTCTTTGCTAACGGTCCACTTCTTATTCTGATTCTTCCATTAATCATGATTGTTCCAGTTATGTTTACATTGGTAAGTCAGGGTGAAAACTTAAAAGTTTTAGGTGAATCTCTGGAATACATTCTTCACATTGAAAGTTTTAAAACTACAGGAACTTATTATTTTTCTATAGGACTTTCTGCTTTTGTAACTTTTATGGGAAATGGAACAAGCCTTGCAGCAACATCTTTTTCCAGAGAAGGAAAATCTTTATATGACCTTAAGGCAATGCCAATTAAAAATTCAACAATCGTATTGGCAAAATTCCTTCATGCATTTATGTATGTAATTGTAGGTGATATAACCATTATTATTTTTGCAATAATCATTTTTGCAGCTTTGGGTATTCCAGCAGAAATTATTGTTCTTATTCCTTGTTTCTTAAGAATGATTCTTCTTTCTGCTGTGATTTCTGTGGCTCTTATTGTTGGAGAAATGTTCCTTGATACAGCAAATCCTAAATTGAATTGGGAAAATCCTATTGCGGCAGTAAAACAGAATGTAAACTCTATTATTTCAGTTTTCATTACTTTGTCTGTAATTATTATTTTCGCACTTTTAGCTTTCCTCATTCTTCCACAGAATGATATTGGCTATGCAATTCTTGTAGGAGTATTTATTGTTATTGCAGTTCCTTTATCTTTGGGCTATCTTAAATATGCAGAAAAAAGATTAAACACTATCTAATAGTAGAATAGTATAAAAAGGAATTAATTTTGAAAAAGCGGTTTGCTTTTATTCTTGTGTTACTGGCATTTATGTCATCAGTTTTTGGTTACTCTGGTTACTTTTCTGATGAAAAAGAACTTAAGATTGTAAAAACTCAATGGTTTGACATAATTTACCCTCAGGAATGTGAGCAGACCGCTTTTATTTTAAAAGAAAATGCAGACAGTCTTTTTGAAGAACTTTGTGCCCAGTTTGGTACAGAACCTGATTTTAGAATGCCTGTAGTAATTACACCAGATAACCAGCAGTTTAATGCTTACTGGACCAGTTATCCTTATAATCACATTGTAGTTTTTGATACTGCTTTAATTTCTGATCTGACAGTTTTTAGCCAGACTATGCTTTCGACTTTTAAGCACGAATTAACTCACGCAGTAACTTATAATCTTAAAAATCCATTTTTCAAAGTTCTTGGAAAAGTAATTGGAGATGCTGCAACTGTTGCACCATGGCTTGTTACCAGCGGTCTTGCAGAAGGTGCTACTGTTTCGTTGGAAAGTGCAAATGGAGAAGGCCGATTAAATGATGAATATGCCATGCAGAATGTAAAGCAGGCAAAAATTCAAAATAAGTTTCCAGATTATTTTGATGTACAGGTTTCTACAGATATTTATCCGTATGGTCAGTTTTATTATTTTAACGGGGCTTTTAATGCCTGGCTGCAGGAAAACTATGGCATGGAAAAATATGCAAAGCTTTGGTACACCTGCGTAAACATGGGGGCACTTACTGTAAAGTCTGCTTTTAAAAAAGTATATGGGGTTCCACTGGCAGATTTGTGGCAGGCTTTTATTCGTGATTTTCCTGTTCCGGATTCCCTGATGCCAGATCCTGTATCTGCAGGACTAGCTGAAAATATTTTTAAAAATAAAACAATAAATGAAAGCGGCAGAGTTTTTTCCAGTGTTTGCGGAAACCAGAATGGAATTGTGTATCTTGATGAAACAACAGACACAGTTTTCTTTATTTCATGGGATTCAATTTTTCAAAGTGAAGAAGGGGCAAAACCTGAAAAACTTTTTACAAAAAACAATCTTTTTGAGCTAAGTACTTCTTTAGACGGCCGCTATATTGTTTACGATTATTATGACACAGGCAAAGCTAATACAAAAAAATCTATTGGCATTTACGATTTAGAAAAACACACTTTCTTTAATACAAACCTGACTGGCGTGGAAGAAGGTTTTATCATAAAAAAAGAAGATTCCTATTATTTTGGCTGCAAAACCTTTAGTTCCCAAAAATATGGAATTTCTCTTTATTCAATAGAAGAAAACGAAAAAAATGGAAAAATTCAGAATCTTAATCACATATGGACTCAGGATTTTGCCTACGGAGTTTTCCCATATAGTTTTACTCCAGTTGCTCAGAAAGACGGGACTTTTGCTTTTATCTGCAAAAACAAAATGGAATTTTCTGTAGCAGTATGGAACCTAGACGGAAATCAGCTGGCTTCTTATAAAATGCCGGAAGAAGGCATGGTTATAAGAGATTTGTATCCTGTAATTGCTGAAAATAACGAATGGACAAAAACAGATTTAGCTTTTTCTTTTACAAATAAGGGCACTTTACCTCGTTATGGAACTTTGAATCTTAAAAACAGTACAGTAAAACTTCAAACTCAAGATATTTCTGGTGGTGTTTATAATCCTGTAATTTATTTGAATCAAAAAGACAGAAAACAGGGAATAATTTATGCAGCCCATTTATATAATCAGGTAAAACTGCTTAAACTGGGCGCTGTTTGTACTTTTGCAGAATATAAATGCAGGGCAGATGAAAATCTTACTGTTTTAGATGCTGAAGAAGAACAGGAACAAATCAATTTTGAAATTAACGGAAGCCAGAAGTATGGAGCATTTAGTTCCATAAATAAAGGACTTCTAATTCCTTTATCTTTAATGACTTCCCGCAGTTATGGCAGTGGAGCAGTTAGTCAGGAAATCCTTTTGGGACTGACTTATTTAACTGGAAATCCATGGGATTCAAATACTTTTTCTATAATGGCAGGTTATAGTCCTTCCATGAACTCTGGCGCAATGGAAGTGGATTATTCCAGTGGTACGGCAACTTCTTTGTTTAGCTGGAATACTTCTGGTTACCTGGAACTGGATGGTTTTGGCTTTAAACAGACTTATGGTACTTTGGACTGTTCTTCTGCCATCCCTTTTGGAAACATTTCTTATTTTGTTTTTGGTGCCAGTCAGTTTGACTATTATGGACGCGGCGGAGATTCAAAAGTAAAACTGGACAATTATTTTTACAATAGCAGTGCTCTTTCTGCCGGATTCCAAAGTGTTTATAAAGCCGGACCTGGACGCTATGAAAAAGCCGGATTTGGTTTATCTTCTGTATTGTCTTATCAGTATCTGCAAGTTTTTAAAAATGATGGAACTGGCAGCAATGCAGATTATGCAGATTTAGGTTTTAAAGCCTTTGCATATATTCCTCATTTAATTCCAATAGAGTGCAACAGAAACTTTGTATATAATCTGCCACTGCAAATAAAAGCCGGCCTTTTTGCAGGAGAAACAAGTTCCGCTCCTCTTAATTATAATAATGTTTATATTGGAGCTTCATCATTAAGAGAAATTTATGATTTGAATGCTTTTAATATTCAGGCAGAACTGATTTTGTTTGGCGGCGAAATACAAAAATCAATTCCATTTTTCAGTTTCTTTTATTTTGAAGAATTTAAGGTATCTTTATTTTATCTTGGTGGCTTTGGTGATGATTTATATGGGACAGAAACTTCCTTTCACCTGTTGGAATTACCTGCTTATTTCAAGAAGCTGGGAAGTGGAGAAGTGGAATGGGAAAATCATCTTGCCTTAAATTTTGAACTTGGCATGACTCCTGTGGTATTAAATGCCGGTAAAATCAATTTTTCAGTAAAAATTATATTCCTCTAACAAATTAATTGTAGTAAAAAACACACTTTTAGCCGATAATATAATGTAAAAAAATGTTTTCAGATTAAAAAGAGAGGAATTTAAATGAAATCAAAAATTTTTGCTTGCTTGTCTGTATTTATCATGCTTAGTACACAAGTTCTTTTTGCTCATGGAAAGAAGGATGTAGAAGATATTCCTGTAGAAAATCTCCAGAGCTGGCAGGAAAGAATTGATCTTGAAAGCCGTACTAAAAGAAATGCACAAAAATACAACATTATGGTTACAGCAACCGACCTTGGTGGAAACACAGCTGTAGAAGGACCATTCAACTTATATGTAGATCCTGAATCTGATCGTCCTGTTTGTGGCATTACAAACCCATATTATGACATGCGTGTTGTAGGTAACCTGAACATTATTGGTACTTGTGTTGATGATGATGCTGTAGCAAAAGTTGAACTTATTCTTGATGAAGGTAAGGTAAATTCAAAAGGCGAAAGTATAGAAAAGAAAGTTACTGCAAAAGGTACAGATTTCTGGTCATACTACCTTGATACAAATTCTTTGGAAGAAGGACCTCATACAATTAAAGTAATTGGCTATGATATTAATGGTCTTGAATCTAATCCTAAAAACACAGTTGTAATGCAGTGGCAGCTTGACCGTAAACAACCTGTTACAAATGTAAATAACATTATTATGGGTGAACTTGTTTCTGGAACAGTTCATTTTAAAGGTACAGTAACAGACGGAAACGGTATTAAAGAACTTTATTATTCAACAGATAACGGACAGTTCTTTGCTCCTGTAAAAATTTCTGGCCAGAAAGATAAAGAAAATAAATATGCATTAAAAGATTCTACTTGTGTTTTTGACTTTACAGTAGACTCTAAAAAATTCCCAGACGGTGCTGCAGTAATTTTGTTTAAGGCAGTAGATGTTGCTGGTTCTGTTGGTTATTATTCATTCCTCTATTTTATTGATAATACAAAACCTGAAATTAGTATTGTTTATCCTGCAAAAGGTCAGGCTGTTAATGGTAAGTTTACAGCAGCCGGTTATGCAAGAGATACAATTGGTGTAACAGATTTGTCATGGTCTTTTGGAAACAAGAGCGGTAAATTTGAATTAACTCCAGGTAACCCATATTGGTCAATTGACCTTGATACAACAGGTTCTTCTGCAAAATCAGAAAAACTTACAATCCGCGCTGTAGATAAAGCCGGAAACGTTGTTGAACACACAGAAACAATTTCTCTTAATCCAGAAGCAGATAAACCTGTTGCTACTATTTCAAACCCAGCACCTGGAACAATCTTTACAGGAAACAGCAACCTGGTTTATGTTCGCGGTTTTGTAAAAGATGATGACGGTGTAAGTAAAGTAAAAGTTCAGTTAGACAATCAGCCTGCTGTAGAACAGGAAACAAATGGAGCATATTATTACAATTTCTGTAAGGCTTCAGATTTGTCTGCTGGTTCACATAGAATTACAGTAATTCCTTATGATGAAAATGGTGTACAGGGAAATCCTGTAGCTGTAAACTTTGAATCAAGAGGTGTTCCACCAACATTCTCAGATGCAAAACTTGGTGGTAAAGCATTTGAAAACGGAATGGAAGTTCACCCTGAAACAGGTTCTGTTTTCGAAATTACTGTAAATGCTCAGCTTGGTCTTAAACAGGTTCATTCAGAACTTCTTTGGGGCAAAGATGGCATGAAAGCTGAAAATGCAGAACTTAAAAATGCAGGAAGCTACAAAGTTTCTATTCCATTAAATCCAGATTCTCCAAGAGGTGTAATGAGTGTTGAAATTAAGGCAACAGACTCATTGGACCGTGTTTCTGAATATAGAGCATTCTTCCATGTAACAGATACTGGTAAGATTTTAAGTGATGAATTAAAACTTGTATTAGATGACAGTTCTTTCGAAGAACAGGAAGACGGCTCTCTTGTTGTTGTAAATAATTCGGAATTCCCAGCCAGCGGTTATGTAATTGGCGGTAACCCTGTTTCTGTAGAAGTTGTTCCTGCTACAAGCTTTGTTAGACCAAAAATTGTAGGAAATCAGATTGTGCTTCAGCCTGGTAGCGCTGTTGGTACTTCTGCACCTGTAAAACTTCATGTAAGAACAGACAGAAACGGAAAAACTCTTGTTTCACAGGCAATTGTTTTCAAAAATGATAAAGTACTTCCAGTTTTCTCTGATGTAAGAGCAAATGGTTCTAGAGCAACAAAAGCTGCTGTAGATGGTTCAAACGGTTCTGTAAAAATTACAGGTCGTGTTTCTTGCGAAACTGGTTTAGGAAATGTTTCTTACAGATTATTAAAAGCTTATGCATCATTGAATCCTAAAAATGCTGCAGTAACTTCTGTTAAAAATGAAATGGAAGAATATCAGGATGTAAAACTTTCTGGTGGTTCATTCACAATCGAAGTAAATACAGAAGAATTGAACTTTGGTTCATATCTTGTAGAAATTGTTGCAGAAAGTGCTGCAGGAAATAAAAAAGCTACTGCAGTTTTAATTAACAATTTACCAGAAACTTCAGAAGTGGTTAAACCAGTTGTTACCTGGTTCGACAGTTTTGATGTATATGGTGTAGCTGTAACACAGGAAGGTCTTGATCAGGCATTTGAAGCATTTGCAAGAAAAGACATGAACTATGGCAATAATGTTGTAGAAATGACAGTTGATGTTGCCGGAGTTCCAGCAGTATATAAATCTCCTTCTGTAAACCGTCCTTATGAATTAAAAGCAAACATTGCTACAGTAGATGATGAAGCTTATAAGAGCGGTATGCAGATTATTATGCCAAGAGGAGCTGCAAAAACAGCAGAACATTTTGTAAAAATTGCTATAGATACCCTTTCTTCTGTAAGCGGCGTTTCTTATGAAATTTCTGGTGCTCCAGTTCCAGGTGGGGATGTAAAACAGTCTGGTTCTGCTAAAGTAGAAAAAGCAGATGAAGGCAGATATTATGCAACAATTCCATTAAACAATCTTCCAGCCCGTATTACAAACATTAAAGCAGTTGTAAAAGCAGCTGGTTGTAAAGATGTAGTTGTAAACGGAACAGTTGCAATTGTTCGTCCTAATGCAGATGAATTGGATGATGCAGAAAAGATTTATAACTTTGCAGATTATAATACAGTTTATGATTCTCAGGATGGTAACTACATCATTTCTAACGGATCTAAGTTCTATTATTATGTAAATATTCCAACAACATTTACAGCTTCTATTGCTGGTGGTGTTTCTGGTTTAAGTGTAGAAACAGTTGGAAATGTAATTGTTTTAAGTGCAACAAAAGATGGTAACTATAGAGATGTTCGTGTAAGAGCAACAGACCCTTATGGAAGAGTATTTGAATCTAGAAGTATAAATATTCTTGCAGACTCAGAAGGTCCAAATCTTGTTGTTCAGACACCAACTTCAGTTTCTTGGGTTAAAAAGGTATTAAGCGTAAGTGGTACTGCTCAGGATGCACTTGGAGTTCGTTCTGTAGAATACTCTTTGGACAGTGGTGCTACATGGCGTAAGTTCAGCATTACTCCAGGAAGAGGCGTAACATTCTCTCGCGATATTGATATTAGTAACCTTGAAGATGGTTTAGTAACACTTGATATTCGTGCAATTGATAATGCAGACCACATTGCATATTCTAATTTTGCATGTTTCAAAGATACTGTTGCACCTGTTGTAACTGTTGTTGAACCTTTAACAGGAGACATTATTAACGGTGAAAACCTTGTTGTATTCGATGTTCAGGATGAAGGTAAACTTGCAAGAGTAGATTACACAACTGGCGGAAGAAGAAACAGTATTGAAATTAAACCACTTATTCAAACTCATGTTGGTACACCAGATCAGCCAATTGATTCAAGAATGTCATTCTCTTTTGTTGATGCTGCAGGTAACTCAACAACAAAGAATGCATGGGACTTTAAAGTAGACAGTAAATCTGACTTACCACGTTCAGAAATCCACATTCCAGAAGAACTTGAAGTAGTAACAAGAGACTTTGTAATTTCTGGTGTAGTATTCGATGATGATGGTGATTCAAAAGTTTACTATAAAATTGATAACGGCGAATATCGTCAGGCTGCTAAGAATGAAGTATATGGAACAACAAATCCAGATGCAGACTATTCATTAAGCTCTAACTTTGAAATTACAGTTCCTCTGGCAGAAATGACAGATAATGAACATTCAGTTACAGTTTATGCAGTTGATGTAAACGGTGTTCGTGGTGAAGAAACAAGACGTAAGTTCCGTGTTTCATTGGAAGAACCAAAAGGTTCTGTAGAAGCACCAACAATCGACACTTCTGTAAAAGAAGTTGTTGAAATTTCTGGTGTTGCTAGTGATAAGAACGGAATTGCCAAAGTAGAAATTTCTTTGGATAACGGTAATACATATAACGATGCAACTGGTAGAGAACGCTGGTCTTACAAAGTAGATACACGTGCTATTCCAGGTGGTACACAGGTTGTCTTCCTTAGAGTAACAGATAACTACGGTATTACAGGTCTTTATTCAAGTTTGATTAACATTGATAACGATGCTCCAAAAATCTCTCTTGAATATCCATTAGACGATTCAACTTCTACAGGAACATTGTTCTTCTCTGGTCATGCTTACGATAACGTAGAAATTTCTAACATGTACGTAACAATCCGTAATATGGAAAGAGGAACTTCTCCATTAGTTAAAAAACTTAAGATTGAACGTATTATTGGTGAAGCAATCGACATTTCAGAATTACCAAATGGTTTCTATAACGTAGAACTTACAGGTGAAGATAAAGCCGGTAACATAACAAATGTCAGCCGTAACATCCACCTTGATAAAACAAAACCAACCGCTTCTGTAGATATTCTTTATCCTTTGAACGGTGAACATAAAAATGGTTACTTTAACATTTATGGTCAGGCAGAAACACTGGCAGATGTAAAAGTTGAAAAATTAAGACTCTTTGTAGACAACAAACTTGTAAAAGAAACAGAATTAACAAGTTCAGGCTTCTTTAAGTTTGAAATTAATCCACCAACAACTGAAAAAACAGACAAAGTTGATGCAGATGGAAATACAGTTGCAAGAGTAAAAACTGACATGACAGATGGTGTTCACGCTTATAAAGTAGAAGCCATTCTTTCAACAGGCAAAAAAGTAACTTCAAGAGAACAGACAATTACATATAACAAGTCTGGTACATGGATTACTTTGGATAACTTTACTTACGGTGACTTTGCAACAGAAAGACCTTACTTAAAAGGAAAAGTTGGATACATCCCTTCTGAAGAAGAAGAGGCTAAATACAAGGCAAAAGAAACTTCTAAAGAAGAAAAAGCTGCTTTACTTGCTAAGAGAACAGTAGCTAAAGTAGAAATCAGTTTCGATAACGGTAAAACTTTTGAATTGCTTTCTAAAGATAACAAGTTTGCTTATCGTGTAGAAAATCAGGATTTGGAAGAAGGTTATCACTTCATGCTTATTCGTGCCACAATGAAAGATGGAACAAAAGCAATTGAAAGAACAATTGTTCAGATTGATAACACAAAACCAAACATCCGCTTAATTGCACCAGGAAAAGGCGGTCGCTATAACCAGGTACTGGATGTTTCAGGACTTTCAAGCGATGATGTTGAACTTAAAGATGTAACAATTACTTTAAGAAAAGGTGATAAGTCTGCATATGAAGTTCCAGCATTTATTCAGGGATTGTATATAGACGGTCACTTCTGGGGTGCAACATTGTTCGAAGTTGGTTTAGGATTAACCTTCTTTGACGACAACGTAAAACTTCAGGTACAGTGGGGTCAGTTCACACAGGGTCAGCGCGATGCTGTAAACAAATTCCTTGGTCTTGACCAGACTGCAATGCGTTATGGTGGTAACAACATTTGGGGTATGAAGCTCCTTGCAAACGTTTCATCAATTCCATTCAGTTATTTCTGGGGTCATGACTATGACTGGTTATATGCTAACGTTGCTTTAGGTGCTCAGTTCTCACGCTTTAATCAGACTGGTTCAGGAAAACCACAGTGGCTTTCGGCACTTTTGGCTCAGGTAGAGTTCCCTAAGATTGTAAGAGCTAAGGCAACTGCATTCAGTGCCTTCTCATTCTACATGGAACCTTCTCTCTGGTTCATTCCATCAGACGTTTCTGGTGACGGAATCAGCAGTATGGTATTCCAGATGGGTCTTGGTTTAAGAGCTAATATCTTCTAAAACAAATAAATACGCTGTTTAATATAAACATATTTTGAAAGCAGCCGATAATAATACTATGAAAAAATTTCTTTTAGTTCTTTCAATAGTATTGTTATCGGCTGCTGCTTTTTGTCAGGAAATTAAGCCTTTATATCAGCTGCCAGAAAAAAATGGTTCATCTGTAAAAGTAACAGATTCAGATGTTTTCTTAGTAGGTTCAGATAATGGATTGTTTAAAATCAACCAGAAAAATAAAGCCATTCCAATTTGGGAAGGTGGTCGTGTTGATCAGATAGAAAGGGTTGTTCTTACTGAATCTGGCAAAGCAAAAGAAGGCTGGTTTATTAGAACCTCAAAAGGTCTTTTTTATTCAGAAGATTTATCGACTTTTCAGGAAAGAGATAATGGTTTGTCTTTCCTTACAATTAAAAAATACGATGGAAAAAACACAAAACTTGTAAAACAGATTCAGGAATTAAAAGATTTTTGTGTAAATCCTTCTAATAATATGCAGATGGTTACAGCAACAAAAGACGCTGTATATTATTCTAAAGACGGTGGCTTAAACTGGAAAAGCATAAGCTCTATGAGTAAATCTACTGCCGGCATGAAAGCAGTAGCAATTGCAACAATACAGGACGAAACAGTAGTTTTCATGTCTCATCCTATTTTTGGGCTTTCCTACATTTTCCCAGACAGACAAAAGCCAGCTTGGATAGACGTAACAGCAGGCTTTGAAATTATGCAGTCAATGTCGTATCCAGACGAAATTTCAGACATTCTTCCAGTAGTATTAACAAATGCAGACGGAACTAAAACAACAGAAATTTTTATTTCACAAGGTTATATACCACGTATTTACAGATTTAACTGGAGTGCAAAAAGAGGTCAGTTAATTTATAAATCAAGTGAACCAGTAAACGCTTACGATGGACTGGGATATATAGACGGAAATCTTTATTTTACCCAGTTAGAAGGCTTTGGTTCAGTTAATCTTTCAACCTTTGCTTCCAATGGAACACCAGCAAAACAGAATGAATGGGAAAAAGCTTTTGATGCAGTTCCAGGAATGGTAAATACAGCATGGATTCCAAAATCAAAAAGTGGATTTTCAACAGGCATAGTAGTAAACGAACTTTGGGAACTTTATCCTGGAACAGTTAATACACCATATGCAAAAACAGCTATGGGACAGAAAAGTATTTATGCTTCTGCCTATCAGTGCCGCCTTCAGTCTGGAATAGACAAATACAAAAAGTTATTAAAAGACAGAAAAATGAACAGCATTGTAATTGATATGAAAGACGATGCTGGTTTACTCCGCTATGATTCAAATGATCCTTTAGTAAAAGAAAAAGGCAGCGTTACACAGTACAAAATAGACCTTGATCATTTTGTAAAAGAATTTAAAGAAGACAACACATATCTTATTGCCCGCATTGTAACATTTAAAGATAAATCTCTTACTCAGTATGCCGGTGGAAAATACGCTGTAGTAGATTCCAAATCTGGTAATGTTTGGAGAGGAATTAGAGGTTACGAAAAAGTAACAGATGCAAATGGAAATGAAAAAACTGTTACAAACTACTACGACGAATATTGGGTAGATCCATATTGTCAGGAAGTTTGGGAATATAACATTGCAATTGCAAAAGAATTAATTGAACGTGGGTTCGACGAAATTCAGTTTGACTATATCCGTTTCCCAACAGACGGTACAAACCTTTCAAATGCAAAATACCGCTGGCGTGATGAAGGCATGGACAAAGAATCAGCATTAATTTCTTTCTTGTCTTATGCCCGTGAAAATATTAATGCACCAATTGGTATTGATATTTATGGTGCAAATGGCTGGTATCGTTCAGGTACAAGAACAGGACAGGATGCAGAAATGCTTGCAGAATATGTTGATGTAATTGGACCAATGTTCTATCCAAGTCACTTTGAACAAAGCTTCTTAAATTATGCACCAGTAGCAGACAGAACATACAGAATCTATTATTACGGAACATTTAGAAACACAGTTTTGTGCCGTAACAGAGCAATTATTCGTCCTTGGGTACAGAGTTTCTATTTGAATGTAAGTTACGACCGTGCATATTACAATTCTTCTTATATAGAAAAACAGTTCTTTGGAACCCGTGATTCAGTAGACAGAGGTTACATGTGCTGGAATAATTCTGGAGATTATTCAGTTACACCACCAGATATAGAACAGGATGCTAAGTTTACTGGAACAGCTCCAGAAGCAAGTTACAGCAAAAAACCTGCAATAGGTACAAAAACAAGAAAAACTTCAACTTCCGTACAGGTAACAGATGTTGCAATTCTTGATTCAGTAAGAGAACAGGAAAATAAAGTGGATTCAGACAATCTTTATACACCTTTATTAATGATTCCACTTGCCAATCTGTACAGAAACGAATAAAGTTAGAGCATGACTCTAAATCAATACACACCAGAAGAACCAATAACTTCCATTGCAACAGCCCTGGCGCCCGCTGCATTGGGAATTATTCGGGTTTCTGGAAAAAATTCCATACAATTAGTAAGTAAGGTTTTTTCCCGCCCAAAAGCATTACTGGAGGCTGCAGGAAACACAGTCGTTTACGGATGGATTGTGGACAATAATGGCACAAAAATAGATGAAGTAATGTGCGCAGTTTATCGTGCTCCAAAAAGCTTTACTGGAGAAGACATGGTAGAAATTTTCTGCCATGGAGGACCTTCCGTAGTTACAGCCATTCAAAATCTTATGCTTAAATCAGGCTTTCGTCAGGCAAATCGTGGTGAATATACATTCCGTGCCTATATCAATGGAAAAACAGATTTAACAAAAGCCGAAGCAGTAAAAGAAATCATAGACAGTCATACAGATGTTTCCCGCTCACATGCAGTGGGCCGCCTTTCTGGTTCACTTTTTGCGCAGATAGATGAAATCAAAAAATTAATAATAGATACACTTGCCGCCATTGAAGTAGAAATAGAGTATCCCGAAGATGAAGAAACAATTGCAGACACATTTAATCGCAGCGACATTGAAACTGCAATCAATCGTCTTCAGACACTGGTAGATTCCTGGCGTGGAGAAAAACTTTATCAGGATGGAGCCAGAGTTGTACTTGCAGGCCGCACAAATGCCGGAAAATCTTCCCTTTTTAATGCCATTCTTAAAGAAGAGCGTGCCATCGTTAGCGACATAGAAGGAACAACCCGTGACTGGCTTGAAAGCTGGGCAAGCATAAATGGAATTCCAGTTCGTCTTTTTGACACAGCAGGATTGCGCCAGACCGATGATGTTATTGAAGCACGAGGCGTTGAACTTACAAAAAATCTTGCAGGCGATGCAGATATAGTTTTTTATTTAATCGATTCAACTTCAAAAATTACAGCAGAAGATTTATCTTTTATAAAAAATGCCCAGGAACCGCTGATTGTTGTTTATACAAAAACAGATATTAATAATGAGGGGGAAAGCCTTCCCCCTGGTTCGCACTGCGTTGCTCACACACCCCCTTCTGCGCATTCAGACGCCATGCGCAACGCGGGCTTAAATCCAATTCAAGTGGCCATTTCATCTAAAGATGGCAGTGGCATGAAAACTTTATTCGATGAAGCAGCAAAACTTTTAACTTCAGGACTCACCACAGAAAGAGAGCAGGCGGGAATCGGTTCAGAACGACAGAAGAACGCTGTTGCAGAAGCACTGGAATGTGTAAAACATGCACTTGTTTCAGCCGACGACAACTACACATTAGATGCCGTTGTTCAGGACTTAGAAGATGCCCTGGACTTCTTAGGCGAAGTAACCGGCGACGTAACTCCAGACGACGTTCTTGGAAGCATTTTTGCTAATTTCTGCGTTGGGAAGTAGAAAAAATTAAATTTTTTCTTTTAATTGTTTAATTTGTTCTACAGACATATTTGTAGCAATAGAAATTATTTTTTCATCTATTTGTTTTTCCAGCATTCTTTTAGCAGTTTCAATGCGTTCCTGATTGAGACCCTGTTTCAAACCATTAGCGAAGGCTTCTTCCTGTTTTACCTGAATATCTAAATCATAGTCATATTTAGCACATAACATGTTCTCAACCTCCGTAATTTTTCTCTCAAGATAGTTAGGCAGGAATCCTTCTTTCTTTGCCTGCCGTATCACTTCCTTACAGGAATTAGGGTCCTGCATATCTGCATGTTCATAAACATAATTTATGAAGTTCGAATACTGCTTGATTTTATCACACTTGCTTACAAATTGTAAGTCTGTGTTTCCAATGTTGTAGATTTTCACTTTCAGTTCCAGGGCCGGATCAGATGTACTTTCCATAAATGCATCAGAAAGTTTAAGTTCAGAAACTGCAGGTAAATCTGACTTTCCATTATAAAACACAAAGAACTCCGGAGTTGGAACAGGATATGTTCCTGTAAGATAACGGGCCCTTCCTGGAACAATGGATGAATAGATTCTTGTAATGTATTCCAGAAATCGTAACGGCATGTTGTTGTTTATGGTGCTCTGGTGTTCCATAAGGACAACCAGGTGTCCGTCAATTTCCATGCCCAGATCATTCTTGTAGGTCTTGTAGACTGTATCATCAATCAAACGTAATTTCAGTTCACAGTTATCCAGGGTGTAATGGGTATCGTGGATTGCATTGTAAAGTTCAAGAAAGTTCTGTTTTCCGACCACTTCATCAATTCCAAAAAAGTCAATGAATAGGGATGATTTGATTTCCCGGGAAATATTTTCTGCCAAATAAAGCCTCCTAAAAAAAATATCTATAAGTAATATGTCTTTAATTTAAAAAAAAAGACCATTTTTCAAAAAAAGTTCTATTTTTTCTTGAAAAAAACACAATTGTTAAAATTCATAAAATCAGATAGAATAAATTTATTATTTGTAAGGAGATGGGAAACCGGGAAATTGGAATTTGGAGAATGCTAAAAAACTGCTCCAAGTCTTCGCAGTTTTTTTTAACGCATTTCCAATAAACCGCATGAACGATTGGTGGTAGAAACCTAAAAATCGTTTTACAGCGGTAAAACAATTTTTTTAACGGTTTCTTCGATTAGCGTATGTGTGGAATAGTAGGTTATATTGGTAATAAAAATGCTTCTCAGGTTTTGATTGAAGGGCTTAAGAAACTTGAATATCGTGGATACGATTCTGCAGGTATTGCAATTATTGACGGAGAAGATATTCTTGTTCGTAAATGTAAGGGAGCATTAAAGTTCCTGGAACAGAAAATTGCGGACGAAACTATTAAAGGTTCTGTTGGTATTGGACACACTCGTTGGGCAACTCATGGGGAACCAAGTGACACAAACTCTCATCCACACACAAGCATGGATGGTTCTATTTCAATTGTTCATAACGGAATCATAGAAAATTATGCAACTATTAAAGCTCAGCTTCAGGCTCAGGGTTCAGTTTTTCTTTCTCAGACTGACACTGAAGTTGTAGTTCATCTTATAGACAAAATCTACAAAGAAGAAAAAGATATTTTTAAGGCTGTACTTAAAGTACTTCACATGGTAGAAGGTTCTTATGCTCTTGGAGTTATCTGTAAAGATTATCCAGACAGAATTATCTGCTGCCGTAAAGAAAGTCCGCTTGTAATTGGACTTGGAAAAGATGAAAACTTTATTGCTTCCGATGTTCCAGCCCTTCTTGAACACACTCGCGATGTTTATTATTTAGGTGAAAAAGAACTTGCTGTTTTATATACAGACCATGTTGATTTATTCAACTTCGAAGGCGACAAAATTATTAAAGAGCCAAGTCATGTTGAATGGGATATGGATGCAGCTACAAAAGGCGGCTATGAACACTTTATGATTAAAGAAATTCATGAACAGCCAAAAGGTCTTTTAGACACAATGCGTCCAAGAATTATTCATGACAAAAATGGAAAACCAACTGATGTTTATTTTGAAGAAAATAAAATGGATGACAGCTGGAAAAAAGCTCGTCGCGTTGTAATTACAGCTTGTGGTACAGCTTATCATGCTGGTGTTGTTGCAAAATATGCATTCGAAAAAATTGCCCGTATGCAGGTAGACGTTGATGTTGCTTCAGAATTCCGTTACAGAAATCCTATTTTAGATAAAGATGACATTTTTATTGTAATTTCTCAGTCTGGTGAAACTGCAGATACTCTTTCTGCTCTTCGTCTTGCAAAAAAAGAAGGTCTTAAGGTTGTTGCTATTACAAACTGTGTTGGTTCAACCGTAAGCCGCGAAGCTGATGATGTAATTTATACATTGGCAGGTCCAGAAATTGCAGTTGCTTCAACTAAAGCTTATACAACACAGCTTCTTTGTTTATATCTTCTTGCAATTAAAGCTGGAAAACTTCGTGGTACTTTAAGCGACTCAGATGCAGTAAAACTTCTTTCTGAACTGGAAGAAATTCCTTCTAAAGTACAGGAAATTCTTAATGGAAAAGAAGTAATTCAAAAGTTTGCTTCTAAGCAGTTTAATAAAGACAAGATTTTCTATATTGGCCGTCAGTTTGACAGTGCAACTTCTATGGAAAGTGCATTAAAACTTAAAGAAGTAAGTTACATGCATTCAGAAAGTTTCCCTGCCGGAGAATTAAAACACGGTCCTATTGCTTTGCTTGATCCAAAAACTCTGGTAGTTGCAATTGCAAGCAATCCAGATTTGTATGATAAAATCGGTTCAAACATGGTAGAAGTTCGGGCAAGAGCTGCAACTGTACTTGTTATTACTCAAGATGAAACAGGTGCTTTTGAAGGAAAAACAGATGAAATCTTTAAGATTCCTGCCTGCTCGGACACACTTGCCAGCCTGCTTACAGTTATTCCGGCTCAGTTGTTTGCATATTATTGTGCAATTCAGCGAGGTTTTGACCCAGATAAACCAAGAAATCTTGCAAAATCTGTAACAGTAGAATAATAGTTTTGTAATTATTTAGTTGCAGTAAATTTTTGAGCGGTTGGTGTAACCGCAAGTCCTTCTTTGCTTGTTTCTTTTAAGCAGGAAGGCAGCAGATTTCCAATCCGTTCCATAGATTCAAAAACTTCGTCTGCAGGTATGGCAGAAGAAATGCCGGCAATAGCCATTTGACTGGCAATTATTGCATTTACAGCTCCAGCAACATTTCTTTTAATGCAAGGTACTTCTACTAAGCCGGCTACAGGGTCACAAGTTAATCCCAGCATATTTTTCATAGCAAGGGCAGCTGCAGTTGCAATCTGCTGATTGTTTCCACCTTCCAGATATGTTATGGCACTTGCAGCCATACTGCTTGCGCTCCCTATTTCCGCCTGACATCCACCTTCTGCGCCGGAAATACTTGCTGTGGTGGCAATTACCTGACCAATTCCCGCTGCAACAAAAAGAGCTTGTACAATCTTTTCTTTTTCAACATTTTTTTGATCCATGTAAGTTAAAAGAACTGCCGGAATAACACCGCAGGAACCTGCAGTAGGAGCCGCAACAATTCTTTTCATGCAGGCATTTGATTCACCCATTTTTACAGCTTTTTCCATTACCATGGTGAGAAAAGTTCCAATTAATCGGTTTTCCTGTTTTCTAAAAGCTTCCAGTTTAGCTCCATCCCCGCCACTTAAACCGCTTTGGGAGCGAAGTTCCGGGGAATAAGATTTATCTGCTTCAATCATGGCATTCAGCATCTGTTCCATTTTGGAAAAACTTTCTTCTTTACAAACATTTCGTTCATGCATATCATCCTGCATAATAATTTCCCAGAAAGGAAGATTATTTTTTTCTGACATTTGTATTATTTCTGACAGTTTAGAAAAACCCATTATTCATTTCCTCCACTCAAACTGTAGTAAGTTACTTTTTCAACACCTTCCAGCTTTGCAAGCCATTTTAAAGCTTCAGCAGGAATTTCCTGATCCAGTTCTAGAATCATTACTGCATTACCACCACGGTTTGCACGGTACAATTGCATGGAAGCAATATTTACAGATTTATGAGAAAGCATGCTGGTAACTTCTGCAACATGGCCTGGCTGGTCTTTGTTGTGAACAATAAGTGTAGGATTATCTCCAGAAAAATTAGCACTCAGGCCGTCTATACTGGCAATATTAATTACTGAACCGCCAACAGATTCTCCAACTATTTCCAGATGTCTTCCATATTTTCCTGTAAGATTCAGCTGCACCGAATTGGGATGAAAGTTTTTTAAGTTTGTCTGCCCAAAGGTAAGTTTTACACCTTGTTTTTCTGCAATATCTATGCTTTGTGGAATTAAAGGATTATCTTCTTTCATTCCAAGAAGTCCTGCAACAAGAGCAAACTGAGTTCCGTGTCCCTTTCCTGTAGCAAGAAAACTTCCATATAAAAGAATTTCTGCTTGAACAACAGGTTCTCCTAAAAGTTTTTGAGAAACATACCCGATTTTAACTGCTCCTGCCGTGTGTGAACTTGAAGGTCCGACCATAACAGGACCAATAATGTCGAAAATATTCATAGTCGTAAAATCATCTTAATAAAAAAAAATGACTGTATTTTACTACAGCCATTTTTAAAGGAATTGAACTAAAATCCGCCAGTAGTTATTAATACTGGTTTTCTGCAACCGTTTAGTATTGGTATGATTTCTTCGCTCTTAAAAGCATACAGCTTTTTTGAATCATCAAAGAATTCAAACTTAATAATCCATAAATCGCCACAGTCGTTTAATTCTACAAACTTAAGGTTCCCTTTTCTTTCTGGTGAGTAATATTCTCCGCCATTAACTTTCTGAAGGTTTGATTCCATAATTGCAAATCCGTAAAACTGCTGCAAATTATTTGTGTCAAAGGCAAGAGCTTTTGTAAAATCTGCGTGGATGTTTATAAAAACAGGTACTTCAGAAATTCCACCTGAAAAATGAGAACAATCTGCTGGAACAAGGCGGAATTTTCCCGCACTGAAATAATCTGATAAATTTATGATTTCAAGATCATTTACTTTTTCTGTAGTCATTTGTTTCGCTCCAAGTGGGGGACTAGCCCCCAAATTAACTATTCAGTTACTTTTACTTTCATCTGTGTATAGTTAGGATAACAGATTACATCATAATAGTAGTCATACAATTCTGGTGGAATAAGGTTTGTATTGTTGTTTGTAAATAATGGTACAATAACTGTATCTTCACTAACAGCAATTTTTTCTGCCTTTAACAGAATGTCCTGACGCTTTTTAACATCAAGTTCAAGATCAGATGCAGCCATGAGCTTGTCGTATTCTGCATTGCTCCATTTAATATCGTTCAAAGAGTTTCCTGTTACAAACATCATAAGCCATGTTGTTGGGTCATTATAGTCTGCATACCACTGCATACGGCCACACTGGAAACCTTCGCGGCGCTGTGCTACATATACTTCATTTTCCAAAGCCTGAAGTTCAACATCTACACCAAGCTGTTTCCACTGCTGCTGGAGAACCTGTGCAACATCTCCTTCGTAACCTAAAGAAGGGTATGTGTATGTAACTTTTGGTAAGCCGGCACCTTCTGGATAACCAGCTTCTGCAAGAAGTTTTTTAGCTTCTTCAATATTTTCATCAAGAAGGTCGCCCTGTAAAGTTCCCCAAGGAGTTCCGTCTACTTTTGATTTATAGAAACGTCCTACGAAAGTTGTAGAAGGTTCACAAGAAATACCAACTACTGTGGCAATGTCTTTACGGTTTAATGCAAGTGCAAATGCTTTACGAACTTTTGGATTATCAAATGGGGCAATGTTTGGATTCAACATAATAAAGTTTGTCTGAGGAATTTCGGCAAACTGTAATTCAGGTTTTCCCAAATATGCTTCTGCAATTGAAGAAGGTGCACCAGAAAGGGTTGTAAGTTCTCCTGTCTGATAAGCTGCTGATTTAGCCTGATCATCATCCATAAAGCGCATTTTGATAGAAAGAACGTTTACATTTGCTGCATCGTAGTAGTATGGGTTCTTTTTATAAAGAACATATTCACCAGGATGACGTTCTGCCATGTACCAAGGACCGTTACTTAAGTTTTTAGAAGGTTCCATATCCCAGTTTTTGTCTGAATCAACAGCATACTTTGTGCTAGATGGCATGTAAGTTGGAACATTTGAACACAAGTCTAAGAAGTAAGCACAAGGTTTTTCCAATGTGATTTTAAGAACTTTTGGCTGACTTGCATCAATAGCAACTTCATCAAGACCGATTTCGCCATTAAATGCAGCTTTTGCACCTTTAATTGGGAAAAGGAAGTCAACATACCATGCTCCGTTTGCAGGTTCCAAAGCACGAATCATTGTGTTTTTATAGTCTGCAGCTGTTACATCTGAACCGTCTGACCATTTTGCATTTTCACGAATATAGAATGTATAAGTAAGTAAATCATCGCTGATTTCCCATTTTTCAGCAGTAGCAGCTGTGTACAAACCGTCTTTTGTGTATGTAATAAGTGGATCCAAAGCATATGTCTGATGAGAGAAATATACATAAGCAGCAGCTCCTGCAGGATCATATTCACCTGTTTCACTCTGGTTTGCTACAGCAAGTTCAAGAATTTCTCCCTTTTCATTTGTGGTTACCCGGCTCTTTGTTTTGTTTCCGCCACAGCCAGTAAATCCAATTATTAATGCAGCTGAAAGAAATGCTGCAACCATTTTTCTTGTTACAGAATTTGTAATTTTCATATTTATACCTCCAGGTAATTTATTTATTTCCAAAAACAGCTTCTTCTGGGGTTTTGCCCGCAGCGCTGTATTCTGCAATTTTTTCTGGTGCATAAAGGAAGCATGCAACTTTCTTTTCACCAACTTCATAAACCGCAGGCTTTTCTGTTTTGCATTTTTCGCTGCAATATTTACAGCGTGCTGCAAAAGGACAGCCTTTTGGTGGGTCCAGAGGAGAAGGAACTTCCCCGTCCAGAATGATTCTTTTTTTAGCCTTTGCCTGCTGTGGATCTGGTATAGGTGAAGCAGAAATCAAGGCTTTTGTATATGGATGAAGTGGATGCTTGTAAACATCATCACTGGTTCCAAATTCAACCATGTTACCTAAATACATAACACCAATTTTATGACTGATGTGATGTACCATTTCCAAATCGTGGGCAATAAACAAGTAACTGAAACCTCTTTCATGCTGAAGTTTTTCCAGCAGGTTGATTACCTGTGCCTGAATTGAAACGTCCAGGGCAGAAATTGGTTCGTCACATACAATGAACTCTGGGTTTAAGGCCAAAGCTCTTGCTATACCAATACGCTGGCGCTGTCCACCTGAAAATTCAAATGGATAACGGCGGATATGGTCAGGTTTAAGACCTACAGTCTGAATAAGTTCCTGAACAATTGCTTTTCGTTCTGCAGGGGTACCCATGTTATGAATTACCATTGGTTCTTCAATAATTTCACCAACTGTCATTCTTGGGTTCAAAGAAGCATATGGATCTTGGAAAATCATCTGCATTCTTTTGCGGTAAGGAAGCATTTTTTTGTCGGAAAAATCAGTAATATCAATACCGTCAAAAAAAATCTTTCCACTAGTAACATCATGAATCTTTAAGATAGTGCGTCCCATAGAAGACTTACCACAACCAGATTCACCTACAATTCCTAAAGTTTCACCGCGAGCTAAGGTAAAGGAAACATTTTCTACTGCATGAACCTTTTTACCTTTTGCGGCATCAAAGTATTTTGTAAGACCTTGTACTTCAAGGATTGGCTTTGCATCGTTCATAGTTATTCCTCCTGTGCTGCGATTATTTCTTCATATCTGTCCTGACAGTGGAGCCAGCATTTACATTTGTGTGTTGGGCTGAACTCAGTATTTGCAGGACCGTATTTTGTACAAATCTCCATTGCTTCTGAACAGCGTGGTGCAAATGGACATTCTTTACCAAGCTTAATCAAATCTGGAGGAGTTCCAGGAATTGGTTTAAGTGGTTCTTTATTATCAACATTTGAGTTCGCAATACTGTTGAGCAAACCTTTTGTGTATGGATGTTTTGCTTCATAGAAGATTTCCTGAACAGTTCCTTCTTCCATAATGTTTCCACCATACATAATGCTGATTCTGTCACAAAGGGAGGCAACTACTCCCAAATCGTGGGTAATAAGAATTACACCAGTGTTCATTTTCTTTGTAAGATCCTTAATTAAATCAAGAATCTGTGCCTGAACAGTTACGTCCAAAGCTGTAGTTGGTTCATCACAAATCAAAAGTTTTGGGTTACATGCCAAAGCAATTGCAATAATAATTCTCTGACGCATACCACCAGAAAATTCAAATGGATACTGCTTTAAGCGGCTTTCTGGAGCTGGAATACCAACCATATTCATAAGCTCAATAGCACGAGCTTTGGCTTCTTTTTTTGTACACTTTGTATGGTATAAAATGCCTTCGCACATCTGTTTTTCAATAGTTACAATTGGGTTTAAGTAACTCATTGGATCCTGAAAAATCATGGACATTTTGTTTCCACGAATATCCTGGAGCATTTTTTCGTACTGTTTCTTTTCTTTTTTTGTTGTGTAGTGATTTGGGCTTAAATCTACTCCGTCGAAAATCATGGAACCAGAAGTAACTTTACCGTTTCCAGCAAGAAGTCCCATTAATGAAAGCATACCCTGTGACTTTCCCGAACCAGATTCACCTACAATACCAAGAACTTCGCCTTCATTTACGTGGTAGTCAACACCGCGAACAGCTTTTACAATTCCCTGGTCTGTTTTAAATTCTGTGGTTAAACCTTTTATTTCTAACAATGCCATATAGTACTCCTTTATTAGATCCCCGGGGCAAGCCCGAGGATGACAGCTGTTATCTCTTACGCTTAGGATCCAATGCTCTTTCCAAACCTTCGCCAACAAAGTTGAAGGAAATGATTGTCAGACAGATTGCAACCAGTGGATAAACTGTCTGCATTGGATAAACCTGAATAAGTTCGCGGGCTGCTTCACACAATGTACCCCAGCTGGCTTTTGGAGCAGAAATACCAACTCCAAGGAATGAAAGCCATGCTTCTGTAAAGATTGCCTGTGGAACCTGCAATGTTACGTTTACAATAATTGGTCCCATAGCATTTACAAGAAGGTGTTTAATCAGGATTCTTTTTGAACTTGCACCTAGAACAAAGGCTGCCATAGTAAATTCCCGCTCTTTTAGGGTTTTTACTTCCTGCCTTACAATTCGTGCCATACCAATCCAACAGGTAATGGAAATACCTAACATGATTGAACCAACACCCGCACCTAACCACAACATAATCAAAACAATGTACAACATAGAAGGAACTGAATAGATAATGTCTACGACACGCATCATAATCATATCTACCTTTCCACCAACGTAACCGGCAATTCCACCGTACAAAGTTCCAACTACCAGGTTTACAAGGGCTGCCATAAGACCAACCCCCAAACTGATTCTGGCACCGTAAAGGATACGTACAAAAATGTCGCGTCCCATCTTATCTGTACCAAAAATATGTGCCATACTTGGTTTAGCATTTCTTAAAGCCATATTCTGGTCTTCGTAAGAATACTGGGAAAAAACAGGTCCAAAAATAGCCATAAGGATTACGATAATTAAAATTACCAGGCCAATTACAGCTCTTTTATTTTTCTTAAATTCTGTTACTACAGACTGAAAGAAGGTTTTGCTTTCAATTGCAATAAACTCATCATTTTTTTCTTCTTTTCTAAGTTTTCTAAATAACTGACTCTTATCAAGGGTTGTTTCTGCCATATTTTGCCTCCTTTCCTTCTATAAACTCTTACGGGTTCTTGGATCGACTACTGCACAAATAACATCTGCCAGCAGGTTACAAAGAATAATGATTGCACCCATAAAGATTGTAATTCCCATTACTACTGTGTAGTCGTGGTTCATAATTGCGTTTGTAAACTCACGACCAAGACCTGGAATTGAAAATATTTTTTCAATTGTTACAGAACCAGTAAGCAGGAAGGCTACCATTGGTCCCATGTATGTAATTACAGGAAGCATTGCATTTTTAAGAACATGGCGGAAAAGAATTGTAGATTTACTAATTCCTTTTGCCTTTGCCATAGTTATGTAATCCTGCCTAATTACTTCTTCATATGAACTTTGTGTAAGGCGAGCTACTGCAGAAATAGGATACAATCCCTGGGCAATAGCTGGCAGAATGTAATGTTTTGGAGTAGAAAGACCAATAATTGGTACTGCATTAAGTACAACTCCAAAAACAATCATTAAAAGCAGGGCAACCAGGAAGTTTGGAATACTTACACCCAAAGTCAAACCAGTAAGCCAGGCTCCTTTTCCCAAAGGGGTTTTTGCTTTTGCCATCATAATTCCGGCAAAAATTCCAACTATTAAAACTAACAGTGCTGTAACAACACCCAGTTTAAGTGTAGGAACCATAGACTGCTTAATTATATCTGTAACGTTTGTTCCAACCTTTTTATATGAAGTTCCTAAATCGCCTTTTAACATATTTGAAACGTAAATAAAAAACTGCTGGACAACAGGCTTATCAAGACCATATTGAGCTTCCATTTTTTCAAGCAGTTCCCCGGTAATATTCTTTGACTGCAATGGACTACCTGGCATAAGCTTTGTCATTGAAAAGGTAATTACAACAAGAACAAATAAAGTAAGAATACCAAGCAGCAGGCGTTTTGAAATGTACTTAATCATTTTATATGCCTCCTAATTATGATTTAGCGGTTAAATCAAAAAAGGGCGGTAATAAGGTTTTCTTTTCGACCTCATTGCCGCCCTTTATTTTTTGAACTTTCTACAAAAAAAAGTTCTGTAATTCGATTTAAGTTACCTAGTTTATACAGAAAAATGGGCTGTATAGTCAATTAATTTTGCTCCGAATTGTATTTTCTACAAAACCCACAGTGGTTTTCTTATGATATGTACAAATTTGACATGATATTATTGACAGAAACATAAATTCTTTTTTATTTTATCCCAAATTCACATAGCGGAGGACAATATGAAAGTAGTTGTTATACAAGAAACAGTAATGATGCCTAACCTGACTCCACAAGAAGTCACAGCACACTGGAATAAGTTAAAAGAAATACCAGGAGTAGAACTGGAAGTTAAATTTCCAACAGGATACCCAATGCCAGATGAACTGCATGAACTTGTAGGAGATGCAGAAGTTGTATTTGGTATTTGGATTTCAGATTCTGTTATAAACGAAGAATGGTTGAGTAAGCATCCAAACTTAAAATATATTGCCACTCTGGGACATGGATGGCGGGAATTTGATGTGGAAATGACTCGCCGCAAAGGTATGACAATTACAAATACAATTTACGGAGCTCAGACAATTGCAGAATATGGCTGGGCTTTGCTTATGGAAGTTTGCCATCATGTAAATGCACATTCAGATTTAATTAAAAATAATGACTGGGGTACTACAGATGAAGCTGTAAAAGTTTTGAACAGAAAAAAATGGGATACAGTTGTTACTCCACAAATTGAACTTTACGGAAAAACCTGTGGTATTTTTGGACTTGGTGCAATTGGCCTTGCTTTTGCAAAAATGGCAGCAGGTTTTGGTATGCGTGTAATTTCTTACAGCCGCCACAAAAAAGTTGGTGCAATTTACAGTTTTATTGAACAGGTTGATTTTGACACTTTACTTAAAGAGTCAGATGTAATTTCAATTCATGCTCCATTTACAAAAGAAACAGCTGACACATTCGATAAAGCTGCTTTTGATAAAATGAAAGACGGAGTAATTATTATTAATACAGCCAGAGGTGGATTAATTCGTGAAGAAGCACTTTTAGAAGCTTTGGAAACAGGAAAAGTTTACGGGGCAGGTTTAGATGTACTTCGTGAAGAGCCACCAACACAGGATAATCCTTTATTCCACACAGATAAAACTTCTATTACCGGACATATTGCCTGGCTTACAAAAGAAAGCCGCTTAAGAGCAGTTGATATGGCAATTGAAAACTTTCAGCATTATCTGAACGGCATACCAACAAGTGTCATAAACTAAAAAATATTAATTATTGTAATTATACTCCTGGTTATACAGCCAGGAGATTTTTTTGTCTGCAATTATACAGCCCATTTTTTTGTGCATAGCAATAGACGAAAGATTATGGTCTATAATCTGAGCAAAGCGTGTGCCTGTCTTATAGTTTAGAAAAGCCTGAGTCATAATTTTTATGCCGTAGCCTTGTTTTCTGAATTCTGGTTTTACAAATAAGGCACCTACAGTTTCGTCTATATGAAAAGCAACATAACCAATTAAAGTATTATTTTCATACCAACCAAAAAGTCTGTTATGTTCATAAAGCTGACACATGTATTCATCCATTTCGTAAGTTTTTTGAACATAAGGTAAATCTTCTTTGTGTAAAAGACATAAGGGTGATGAAGAGAGAGATTTTTCTGCAACAGCTGATTGGGAAGAAAGGGCAGCATTTTCTGGAAAAATTGCCTGTATACAATCGTAATGATGTTTAAAATCAGACAGTAAAAGCTGTTGCAGTTTTTTATTTGTAGTTTGCAGTCTTGTTACAGGAAGAGATTTAAGAATTTTACAAAAAGAGCTGTAATCTGTGCCTTTGTATTCTGCAATGTGAACATTACTTACAGTACAGTGGATAATCACCCCTTCATTACTGGGGCAATCAACAATTTTATAAGGATGTTCCAGAGCAGAACATACATGGGCATAATTAATTTTATCTTGAGTCAGTTCCTGCAAAAAATCCATTTGTCAGACAACGGCTTTTTTCATCCATTTGCCGCTTTTTAATCTCCATGTGTTTGATATACATCTTGCAAGCCAGTCTATAGTCATAGCAATCCATACTACCAGAACACCAGGAAGAGGACTTCCAATAAGTGTATTTAACCATGTAAGTAAATAAGCAAAACCAATTCTGAATACCCACATAATTATGATTGAGGCAGTCATAAGATATTTTACATCTCCGCTGGCACGCAAAACAGATTGCAGAGTCCATGCTGCTGGCCACATAATAACACAACATGCGCTGTGATACCACATTAAAATGCGAGCCAGGTGATCTGCTTCTGGTGAAAGATTATACCAGCTTGCAATAGTTGGAGTAAGAATAACAATAAACAGATTTTCTATCCACAACATAACGTAAGCCCAGAACATAAGCTTTTTGGTATATTTTTTTGCAGAATCGTAGTCGTTTGCACCAACACACTGTCCAACAATTGTTGTAATGGCAAGCCCAGTTGCTGCTGCTGGAATTGTAGCTAAAAGTTCAATGGTGCTGGCAGTAGCATTAGCCGCAATGGAAGCAGTGCCAAAGCTTGCAATTAAAGCCTGGGTAAAAAGTTTACCAATCTGGAACATGGCATTATCTATGCCGCTAGGAATGCCAAGTGCAAGAATATTTTTCTGAATTTTCCAGTTAAAACCAAGGCGCAAATATTTGTCTATATGCAGTTCCAAATCCTGGTTTCTTAATACAAATATTACAATAATTCCCGCAACAGCACGGCTGATTAATGTAGCATAACCAACACCGGCAATTCCCATATTAAAGCCAAAAACAAAAATAGCGTTTCCAATAATGTTCAGTACATTCATAATTGTGGAAACATACATACTCAGTTTTGAATTTCCCATAGAACGGAACAAAGCCGTAGCTCCGTAATAAACAGAAATGAAAGGGAAAGAAAGGGCAGTAATGTAAAAATAGATTACCGCATTTTCCATAACAGCCTCTTCTACATTGCCATATATTAAGCCAAGAATCTGGCGGTTCAAAAGCAGACACACAGCTGTAATAACTATAGCAAACACAAAACAGATAAGAATCAGCTGATTGGAAACTATATTTGCAGTGTCTTTCCTTTTAGCACCAATTGCCTGGGCCGCAACAACAGCTCCTCCAGTGGCTAAAGCTGTAAATACATAGATTAAAAGATTCGCAATAGTATTTACCAAAGAGACACCAGATACCGCAGTATCACCAGCGCCAGATACCATAATCATATCGGCCATGCCAACAGTAACAGCAAGAATCTGTTCAATTACAAGTGGCAGAACAAGGGTTATAAGAAATTTCCGATTAAATTGTATTTTTTCCATAGGTTGTCTCCTTAAGTTTTTTTGAAACAAACTTTAGTTGCCAATAATATTGATTTTCCACAATAAAAATCAATAAAAAACAGATATTTGGGCATAAATTTGTAAATTCTACAAAGACTGTAAAAAAACTTTTGTAAAATATTTCTAGTTTTAAATTTTATGAATGCGGTAAACTCCAGATAACAAATCTAAATCAATAAACAAAAAAAGCCCCAATGGCGGAGCCGTAAAAAAAGGAGATAAACATGGAATACAAAACATTATTAAGAGATTCAATTAAGGCTTTACCAGAAAGTAAACGTGCTGCACGTCAGCCAGTAAGCAGCTACACAACTCCAGATATTTACCGTTTGAATTATAATGAAAGCCCATATGGACCTAGTCCAAAAGCATTGGAAGCTTTAGCAGAAGCAAGCAAGAGACCAAACATCTATCCAGACTGGTTTTCTGTAGATTTAAAAACAGAGTTTGCAAAACTTCATGGACTTCCAGACATGATGCATGTTTGTACAGCAACAGGTTCAAGCTCACTTATCAACATTTTGGGAGAAGTTTTTCTGAACATTGGAGACGAAGTAATTCTTGGTGATCCAAGTTACGAAGCTTTCCGCGATACAGTAAACGTTGCAGGTGGTGTTCCAGTTATGGTGCCTCTTGATGCAGACATGAAATATAATCTTGATGCAATGTATGCAGCAATTACTCCAAAAACAAAAATGATTGTTGTGGTAAACCCAAATAACCCAACAGGAACTTATGTAGATTCAGCAGAGCTCGAAAAATTTATTAAAAAGGTTCCAGAAAATATTCTTGTAATTGTAGATGAAGCTTACCTGGAATTTGTAAGCAAACCTGAAACTTACAGTATGATTAAATTGATTAATGAAGGTTATGAAAAGCCACTTTTAGTATTAAAGACTTTCTCTAAAGCTTATGGTATGGCAGGTCTACGTATTGGTGTGGCAGCTGGTAAACCTGAATTAATTTCTTACCTTGGAAAATCTGGCGCCGCATGGAACATCAACTTTTTGGGACAGAGAATGGCAGCAGCCGCTTTACAGGATCAGGCATATATTGCAGATATTGCTGCTAAAAATGCAGTTGAAAGAGATAAAATTACAACAGCATTGGAAGAACTTGGCTGTAAAGTTTATGAAAGCCAGACAAACTTTATTTTGTTCAAAGTTCCAGGAATTGAAAACACAGAAGTTTATGCAAAACTTGCAGAACAGAAAGTTTTAATTGGTGCTCCAGTGGGAATGAACCGTGTAAGTATTGGTACTGCAGAAATGAACGATAAATTCATAAAAATTATGAAGGAAATCTTGAAATAAATCCCAAGATTTGCTAATAATTAGTTAGTAAATTTTGAAGGCGCAACGATGTGCATAATCACAGTCGGTGCGCCTTCTTTTTTTTAACCCAAAAAGGTGCCGATTATGATTACCGTTAATGAAATTAAGAATCTTTCACTATTTAAGAAATTTAAGATTTTGACTGGAAAAGAATATTTGTCTAATACAGTAACAACAGCAGTTATTTTGGAATATGAAAGCAGTAGAATAAATTACGCAGGTTACTGTTACGGCTATTTTGTGTTAGTTTCTTATTTTTTTGCTTCTACAAACACAGATCTTGTTCACGGAACTCTTAGAAATCTTATCCAAAAAAAAGTTTCAGGAATTGCCTTAAAAATTCTTCCGGAAGAACATTTACCACAAGATATTATAGAACTGGCCAATGAAAATCACGTTCCAATCCTCACTTTTTATGAAGAGTTTATGGAAGATCTGATTATTAATATAAATGAGTCTATGAAAACCAGGGCCCAGTATATTATTCACGAAGAAAAAATGAACAGCATTTTAAATGAGCAAAAAGAACCTTCGGAAGTAGAAAGAATTGCTCTGGAAATAAACCCGGATTTTAAAAGCAAAATTATTGCAGCTAATATTGTTTCAAAACAGGATTCAACAAATCTTCAGGTTCATACATATTTTGATTCATTAATGTATCACTGTGTAAAAGAGCAGCAAAATAAAAGCTGGACCTTTATAAAGTCTGATTACGACATGATATTAATCTGTAGTTTTGATGAAGATGAAGTTTACGGATTACATCCACTGGCATACATAAAAGACATAATGACACAAAATGGATTTTCACCTGAACAATTTTATGTTGGTTATGTTGCAGATCCAGAAGATCTTTGTCAGTTAAAAGATACAGTAAAAAAAGCTCAATCAGCTTCTTATGTCTGTAAGTTTAAAAAACAGGATACACTTTCTTATAAATATGTGGGCGTTTACAAATATGCAGCTTCAATTGTTGCAGATGAAATACTTTGCGACGAAATCAGTAAAAAAATTCAGATTCTAGAAGAATATGATAAGAGACATGAATCCAGCCTGATAAAAACCGTATTATCTTTTGTAAATAAAAACGGGGACTACACGGCAACGAGTCAGGAATGCTTTCAGCATACAAATACAATCCGCTACAGAATAAAAAAAGTGGAACAGCTTTTAGATCTGGAAGAATCTACAGCAGAAGAAGAAATCAGGATGATAGTGCGATGCTATCATTTGTTAAAGCAAAAATAGAATAAAAAAGCAAAAACTTTCTGGAGGTTTTTATGAAAATAGTAATTATTGGTGCCGGTGCAATGGGATGTCTTTACGGGGCATATTTAAGCAAGAAACATGAAGTAATTATGCTGGACAGTTATGAGCCACAGGTAAAATCAATTAATGAAAACGGTATTACAGTTGTAGAAGAAGATGAAACAGAGCAGCAGTTTACCGGAATAAAAGCATATCTTTCTGGAGAGTATAACGAAGTTGCAGATTTAATTATTGTGTTTGTAAAATCAACTTTTTCAGAAGAAGCATTGCAGACAAATAAAAAACTTTTTGGAGACCATACTCTGGTAATGACACTGCAGAATGGTGCTGGAAACGACAGAAAAATTGCAAAATATGTAGCAAAGAAAAATATTGTAATTGGAACAAGCAAGCATAACTCTGTAAACCTGGGTAGTGGAAAAGTACGCCATTCGGGACATGGGGCAACAACAATAGGAAGCAATATGCAGGCCACAAAAAATCTGGAAAAAATTAAAACAATTCTGGAAGACGGCGGTTTTATTGCAGAAATTACAGATGATATTCAGCGCATCATCTGGAGTAAACTTTTTGTAAATCTTTCGATTAATACATTTACAGCAATTACCCGTTCTCCAATTGGTTCAATGATAGACAACAAATATGCCTGGGACTTCGCAGAAAAAATGATTTGTGAGGCCGTAGATGTGGCAGAAGCAGATGGTACACATTTTTCATACATGGAAGTGCTGAATATGGTACATCATGTTTGTGAAGATGCCGGCAAAGGTTATTCGTCTATGAGCCAGGATGTTATGAATTGCCGCCGCACCGAAATTGATGCAATTAATGGTGCAATTGTAGAACAGGCTAAGTTATACAACGTGCCTGTTCCTTATAACTCATTGATTGTGGATTTGATTCACGCTATTGAAGGAGCGTATAAGTATCATAAGGAGTAGAGAGGGGGGATAAAAAAAATCCAGTCGTT
>JAKSTH010000060.1 GCA_024402655.1 Treponema sp.
ACATAGATTGGGTAAGTATTTATTTAATATTTAAGGAAAGCAGTAAAGGCATAAATCTTATAGGTTTAGCTTGCAATTATGCTGGTGTATAATATTATAGATAAATACAGGAGATAATAAATGGAAGGCTATCTTTTTGGACATTTTATTGGTGAAGAAAATGAAAACGGAGAACAGATTTATTTTGCAGTAAGCGAAGATGGTCTTCATTTTAAAGATTTGAATGGGGGAAAACCAGTTCTTATAAGTACAATTGGTGAAAAAGGGGTAAGAGATCCTTTTTTGTGCAGAAGTCATGAGTCTGATCCAAATGGACCTTTATTTTTTCTGATTGCTACAGATTTAAGCATTTATCACAGAGGTGGATGGGTTCAGAACGAGCAGGGGTATTATGATGCATCAACTACAGGAAGTCCTTATCTTGTAATGTGGAAGAGCCGGGATCTTGTAAACTGGGGAGAACCTAAACTGATAAAAGTTGCTCCTGAAAATGCAGGAATGGCATGGGCTCCAGAGATGGTTTTTTGCGAAGAAATTGGTGAGTATGTAATTTTCTTTGCTTCAAGTATTATGAATCCTGCAACAAAAATGAAGGCTAAGCCTAATGCCATTTACTATGTTACTACAAAAGATTTTGAAACATTCAGCGAAACAAAGCTTTTTATTGACTGCCAGAATGATGTTCCAGGTGGTAAAGGAAAAATCCGTGAAATTATAGATACAACTGTACTTAAAGTAGGGGATTGGTATTACAGCGCTTCAAAAGATGGTGATAATTCAGAAGAAAATGGTGGTATTCGTATTATGAAGACAAAAACTCTTCTGGATTATAAATCTTGGGAAAAGGTTTTGGATTTAGATGAACTTGGACTGGATCTTTCGGGGCTTAAAAGTAAAACCCTAACAAATTCCAGTCTGGAAGGTCCTGAACTTTTTATGTTCAATGAAAAAGACTGGGAAAATTCTGGAGTTCCAGAGTTTGGTCTTATTGCAGATCAGTACATGGCAGGTGCAGGTTATCTTCCATTAAAAACAACAGATTTAGAAGACAAAGATAATTCAAAAAAATCATGGAAAATTCTTTCTGAATCTGAATATTCCTTTGATAAATTAAAGAAACGCCACGGCACAATTTTGAATATTACAAAAGAAGAATTGGACCGCTTGAATAAGGCGTTTGGGGAATAAGTAAGGTTAATGTGCATGGGCAATAATGCCTTTTGTTTTCCACTTGCCGAATTTGTAGCGAATGATGCAGACAATACCTGTAATAAACCAGGTGAGGCCTGTTGTAATCCAAATGCCCCAGAAACCGATTGGGAATGTGAAGCCAAAGATTGTTATAGAAGCTATGCGGCAAAGAACCTGAGAAAGAATTACACGGCAGGCTACTTCGGAAATGCCGTTTATCATTGAAAAATTAGTGTCACCACATCCATTTAATACGGCTCTTGGTACGTAAATCATGCCAAGTGGGAAATAGAAAAGACTTGTGATTTTTAAAGCCGCAGCTCCAATCTTAATTGTTTCAGGATTCTGGGTCCCGTCTATAAAGAAGCCAATTACGTTTTCACCAAAGATGTATGCTATTGGGAGCATTGTTAAAGAGAAGATGAGGGCAAATAAAGTACCTCTGTGCATTCCTTTTTTTACTCTGGCTATATCGCCGGCTCCCATGTTTTGACCTGAAAAACTTGTTACTGCAGCTCCAAGAGAACTGTATGGCTGCTGAACCAATTGTTCAACTTTCATACAAATTGTATAAGCAGCAATTACAGATTCACCAAAGCCGTTTACTACTCCCTGAAGAACCATGCAGGAAACTGCAATCAAAGAGTTTTGAAGTGCCAGTGGAACACCTAAACGGAAGGAGTTGGCAATAATCTTTTTTTTAGGTTTCAATTCTTGTGGTGTAAGTCTAAAAAATTCAACTTTTTTATAGGCGTAAATTAAACTTGCAATGGCTGAAATTGCCTGTGAAATTACTGTGGCAAATGCTACACCAAAAACTTCCCAATTGAACCAGAGAACAAAAATTAAATCCAGGGCAATATTTACTAAGCTTGAAAGTATGAGAAAGTACAATGGGGATTTTGAATCACCTAAAGCACGGAGAATTGCGGCAACACCATTGTAAAAGGCAATGAATATAATTCCCAGGCTGGTAAGACGCATGTAGGTTACGGCATCTTTGAAAATGGAATCTGGACATTGTAAAAGGTGGAGTAGAGCTGGTGAAAGAAATACTCCAATAAGTGTTACTGCAATGGCAGAGATGGAAAGGACATACAAGGAACTACCAATTGTTGTGCGAACATTCTGATAATCTTTTGCGCCAAAATACTGGGCAACAATAATTCCAATACCAATGGCAAGACCTGAAGAAAGAGAGAAAAACAGAAAGCCTGTTGAACCACAAGTCCCAACAGCTGCAAGTGCATTTTGCCCAACGTAATTTCCTACAATAATTGAATCTACCATATTGTAAAATTGCTGAACTATATTTCCTAATAACAATGGGGCTGCAAAAGCTAACAGGTGTTTACTAATAGAACCTGTTGTCATGTCTGTTAATTTAGCCATTTATACACCATAAATCCTTTATGATTAATATAGTGATTTACAGTTTGTTTGAAGTGTATAAAAGTCTATTGTCATTGTAAGTTTTTTATTTACAGAATAAAGAGAGCCATCATATAATATAAATAAGTAAAAAAAAGGAGTTTAAAAGTGAAAAAACTAAGTTTAGTGTTAGCTATCTTTACAGTGGCTATGGTTTCTGTTATTACTGGTTGTTCGTTTAATAGACAGGTTTATTACGATATAAAAGTTAATAGATTATTTGTTAATGAATATAATGACTACTATTATGGTAAAACTGATGAAGAAAAACTTCTTAAGTCAGATACATGGTCTACAGAAGATTTTACATGTACAGAACAATTAATCTGACAAAAGATGATGTGATACATCTTCTTATTTCACAAACTGTTAGTGCATCATTTGCTATAGATTCTATAGATAGTTTACCTTTTGGAAAGAGAACATATTATCAATATTGTGAAAAATGGGATGATTCAAATCCACCAAAAGCTGACTATCCAGTATTTGCTTTTGTTTTGTATTCACATTATTAAACCTTATTCCATTTTATTTCCTCCTTAAAAAATCTTCCCCTAGATAGAAAAAAATGGTATTATCTTCTATACATTTCATTTTTAGGGAGGAACAATATGGTTCCAGTTTTAATTAAAGATTTATTAAAATCTACTCCAGACGGACACGCAGTAAAAGTTTGCGGATGGGTTCGTTCTGTTCGTGACTCAAAAGGTCTTGTTTTTATTCAGGTAAATGATGGAAGCTGTTTTGCAAATATTCAGCTTACTTTTGACCGCAATAATCCTTCTAAAAATGCAAATGTAAATAATATCGAAGAAGAACTTAAAAAGCTGAACACTGGTGCTTCTGTTCGTGCTACAGGTATTTTGATTGAATCTCCTGCAAGTGGACAGGCTGTTGAAGTTACTTTGGAAGGTCTTGAATGCCTTGGAACTTGTAATCCAGATGAATATCCATTGCAGAAAAACAAAATGTCTATGGAATATCTTCGTGAAAATGCTCACTTGCGCGCACGTACAAACACTTTTGGTGCAGTTTACCGTGTTCGTAACCAGATGGCATTTGCTGTTCACTCATTCTTCCAGGAAAGAGGATTCCAGTACATCAATGCTCCAGAAATCACTTGTTCTGACTGTGAAGGTGCTGGTGAAATGTTCCAGGTAACAACTTTGAGCATGGAAAAAATTGCTGAAATGGGTGTTAAAGCCGGAGCAAAAGGAATGAAGCCAGAAGATGCATACAAACTTGTTGATTACAGCAAAGACTTCTTTGGTAAAAAAGCAAACCTTACAGTATCTGGTCAGCTTGAAGCAGAAACTTTGGCTACAGCATTAAGCCGCGTTTATACATTCGGACCTACATTCCGTGCTGAAAACTCAAATACTCCACGTCACCTTGCTGAATTCTGGATGATTGAACCAGAAATGGCATTCTTTGATTTGGATGATGACATGGATCTTCAGGAAGACTTTGTTAAATATCTTTTGAACTGGGCTTTAACAAAATGTCGCGAAGATTTGGAATTCTTTGACAAACGCATTCAGCCAGGTCTTATTGAACAGCTTACAAAAGTTGCAAATGCTAAATTTGTACGTATTTCTTACACAGATGCAATTGCTAAACTTGAAGAAGCTGCTAAAAACGGTGCTAAGTTTGAATTTAATCCTTACTGGGGTTGTGATATTGCTACTGAACACGAACGCTATCTTACAGAACAGATTTTCAAATGTCCTGTAATGGTTTACAACTATCCAAAAGAAATTAAGTCTTTCTACATGAAGCTTAATGAAGATGGAAAAACTGTAAAAGCAGTTGATGTTCTTGTTCCAGGAATTGGTGAATTGAACGGCGGTTCTGAACGTGAAGAAGATTACGACAAGCTTATGAAGGCTATTAAAGACCGTGGCATGGACGAAAGTGTTTATGACTGGTATATGGATCTTCGCAAGTTTGGTACAGTTCCACACTCAGGATTCGGTATGGGCTTTGAACGTTTAATCCGTTATGTAACAGGTATGGAAAACATTCGTGATGTAATTCCTTACCCACGTGCTCCAAAACTGGCAGATTTCTAGTAAAAAAATTGAAAGCAAAAAGAAAATTTATAGAAATTTTCCATCTGCTGCAAAAAAGAATTGGCAGACGTCTCAAAAAAACAGTACAGCTGATTTATTTGACAACTGCCAATTCTTTTACAAATAATATTTTCGAAAGTGCAAATTCATGTTCTTTCGGTTTTATCTTTTCTTTTATCCCAATCACTCTTATTATTATTTCTTTACTGATTGGTCTTTTGCAGGTAAGACCTTCAATCCTGAATTATGTTATTAATTATATAAAACCGCTGGCTTCTGTTATAGATTTAAATTATCTTGTAGATCAGGTTTTAAAAATCAGAAGTTTTTCTTATGTAGAATTCTTGCTGGGAATTTGGGTAATCTGGATGGCAAGAAAATTATTCGCTTCTGTCCTTGGTGCAATTTCTAAAATTTTTAAAAGTGTTACTGGCGGAAAAACTTTAATTAATCAGCTTTTTAGTTTTGCCATTGAATTCATTCTGGTTATTATAATTGTTATGGTTATGCTGTTTATTTTCAGTATTAACCGTCTTATGGAACAACCTGAAATCCTGGAATTTTTTGAAGAAGCCCCATTTAATATGCTTAGAAAAATCAGCAGTAATGCTTCTATGGTGGTTTATCTTGTAATTTTCCTTGTTACTGCAATTGTTTATAAAATCTGTTCCCATATTAAACTTAAAGCTGGGGTTTGCAGTTTTTATGCAGCTCTTGCAACTATAGCATTTTATATAGTTTCAACAATAATTTCCCTTTTCTTTAATCCTGCAAATTACAACATGATATATGGTGCCATCAGTTCGCTTCTTTTGCTTATGATGCGGGTTTGGTTCTTTTTTAATATTTTCCTGTTTTTTGCCCAGATGCTGTTTTGTTCAACTTATCTGGATACACTTTCTTTTGCGTTACTTTATATGCTGCCAGAAGAAGAAAATCTTTCTAAGTGGGGAAAGTTCAAAAGAAGTTTGTTTAAAAAACCTGCTGTAATTCAGCACAAATATGCAGTTAAGAAATTTAAGTACGGAGAAACTATTTACACAATTGGTGACCAGGCAGATTGTGTTTATTACATTCTAAAAGGAATAGTTTATCGTTATTCTGAAGATAACAGCATTTCTGTTTTAAAAGCCGGTTCTTTTTTTGGTGAAATGCATTGTGTTCTAAATCAGCCAAGAACCAATACTACTATAGCTCAGTCTGATTGTGAAATTACCATTATTGAATCAGAAGATTTCCTTGATATGCTTAAGAAAGATAATCGAGCTTCTTCAAAAGCAATTTCTAAGGTTTCAAGATATACAGAAGAATTGTATTATAATGAAATTTAGTTGAGGAGTTTCACTTAGTATCACCGGCAAAAGGATTTGTCGAACTTTACGCCGGAGTTGAAGGCAAAGAAATGAAAAAATATTTGTAGAAAATACACACTCTGCAACAACTTTCAGATTTAGGAGAAAAATGATGATTCAGATTTTTGGAACAACAAAGAGTTTTGAAACAAAAAAAGCACAGATGTGGTTTAAGGAAAGAAGAATTCCTTTTCAGTTTATTGACTTAAAAGAAAAAGAAATGAGTGCCGGAGAATTTGACAGCGTTATAACTGCCCTTGCAAAACAAGCTGGCGGCAGGGCAGATGCCATAGATTCACTCATCGACAAAAAAAATAAAGACTATGCTTCTATTGCCTACCTTGACGATTCAGATAAAGCCGACAAACTTTTTGAAAATCAAAAGCTGATGGTGCTGCCAGTTTGCAGAAATGGAAAAGATAAAGCTACTGTAGGACTAGCTGTAAAAATCTGGGAAGAATGGAAATAAATCAGCCGCCAAGACAAGTACAGTACATGTGTTCCGGGCTAAAGTTGAATTTTAATACAGTACATGGAGTTTCAAGGGATTTTACTGTTGTTGTAAGAGTGTCTCCATTTTCTATATAAGATAAAGGTCGAACTAAAGTTGTATCCTGAAGAATATCATAAAGGACAGTTTCTTTGTCATAACCCATGCAAAGGGTTAAAACTTGAATGCTTTCGTAATAAGTTTCCGAACAGATTTTAGAAAGAGTTGAAATAAAACGGGTACGGGACTTTGTGGAATAGTGAGTTTTGTGAACATTATCGTAAATGTTAATTGTATTGTCAAAGTCAACAAAAACAGCAAGTGGCTCTGTGCAGGTTAATTCAAAATCACCATCTTTGTAGAAAACAAAAGATTTATCCTGATGATCTAATGAAGAACATCCTGTTAATGTACAAAATAAAATGTAAATACTAAATAAAACTCCAACTCTTTTCATACTGAAATAAATCATAAAAAAAGAATATGGCAAAAATATGGCATAAACTGTTTTTTTTCAAAAAAAAACCCGATTTCAATTTGAAATCGGGTTTTTCTATTTGTATTTACTAAGAATTAGAACAATGTTGCAATAATCTGTTCATATTTCTTTGCAATTTTTGGACGAATCATTTCGCCTTTTGCAGAAAGTTCTTCACCTGGTCTGAAAGATGCTGGTAAAAGAGCAATTTTGTTGATTCTTTCGCAGCTTCTGAAACCTGTGTTTACACTTACTAAAGAGTGAACTGTTTTTGAGAAGTAAGAAATGATTTCTTCTTTTTTCAAAAGTTCTTCATAGCTTTCTGCCTGAATGTTGTTTTCTTTAGCATAAGCTTCTGTCATATCTTTCTGTGGAACAATAAGACATCCTAAAGAGTTCTGATCCTGACCAAGAACGATTGCACTTTCAATATAATCGCTGGCTGTAATAGCCTGTTCAATTACTAAAGGTTCAATGTTTTCACCACCAAGTAATACGATTGTATCTTTAGCACGACCAGTAATCTTTAATTCGTTGTCAAAAGTCAAAAGACCGATATCACCAGTGTTGAGCCAGCCTTCGTTGTCGATAATTGCATCTGTTAAATCCTGGCGTTTGTAGTAACCTTTCATATTCTGTTCAGATTTTACAAGAACAAGACCTTTCTGACCAAATGGAAGTGGAGTTGAATCTGCAATTACGCCATTTTCTTCTTTAACAATCTTAACTTCTACAGAAGGAAGAAGAGCACCTACACAACCTGGACGAGGAGCTTTGTAGTCACGAACTGAAACTACAGGAGCTGTTTCTGTAAGACCGTATCCTTCCAACAAGTTGAATCCTACAGCACGGAAGAAGTCATTAACTTCTCTCTGTAATGCGCCACCACCAGAAACGGCAATCTTAATGTTTCCACCAAGACCTTTCTGAATTGTTTTGAATAAACAGATTTCACCAAGTTTGTGAATTGGCCAAAGTAAAATAAATGGAATAATACCTGTAACAAAGTCTAAGAAACGATTTCTTTTTTCAATCTGACAAACCCAGCCGTAAACCTTGTCTTTCTGTGCAATATATGCTTTTGCAGGACCCATGAAAATCTTGTAGCAGAACAAGTTCCAGCCTTTGTGTTTGTTAATAGTTCTGTCAACATTTTTAGCAATACCACTCCAAATACGAGGAACAGCACACATCCAATGTGGTTTCATTTTCTGCATATCTGCAATCATTATCTGTGGAATTGGTTTTGAATATGCAACATTACATTTTAATGCAGGAATAAAGTACTGGAATGCTCTTTCAAAAGAGTGCCATACAGGAAGAACTGTAAGCCATGTTTCACCTCTTTTACAAGGGAAGAAGTTGTGGATTACTTCAACCTGAGCCATGTAGTTTCTATGTGTAAGCATTACACCTTTTGGTGTACCTGTTGTACCAGAAGTAAAGATAATTGTTGCATTATCATTAGCATCTGTTTTTTCCATGCCATCTTCAATTTCTTTCTGTAATGCAGTTTTATTTGCAGCGTAAAGATCAATACCTCTTGCTAAAAGAGATTCAAATGTTATTACTCTGAATTTGCCGTTGTCATAGATAGCAGCTTCTTCTTCTGTTGGAGTGTTAATAAGAATTGCATATTTAAGATTTGGACATTCTTCTGGTTTTTCCAAAACTTTTTCTAACTGACGTGCTGTTTCAAAGAAACTGAATTCACAGTCTGCGTAATTCAAAATGAAGCGGATTTCAACACCCATTGAATCACAACCACGTGGAACATCTGTTGCACCTAATGATAAAAGTGCAAAGTCAATAAGAGCCCATTCACGACGGTTGTCTGAAATCAAACCAACGTTGGCTCCTCTGTTAATTCCTAAGTCTTTAAGAGCAACTGCTAAAGCAATAACTTCATCGTAAACCTGTCCGTATGTATAACTTTTGAAATTACCTTCTTTGTCTTTAGAATACTGGAATACATCATCTTTTAATTCTTCTGCTCTTGCCTTAAACATTAAAGCAAGATTTTTTGGATAACTTTTGTCGAAAGTGAATCTTGGCATAATTATCTCCTACAATTTTAGTCTCTATTATGACAATATCACAGAATATGTCATCGTGCAAGAGTTATTTAGACAAAAATTAAAAAAATGTCAAATTAAATTTTATTTTTTGTTGTTTTGATGCTTATTCTGATACAAAATTTGAAAAGCTTCTTCCCGGTGGCACAGTTTCAATGCTTCTTTTACCAAAGGTATGTTTTCACGGTGATTAAACTGCAAAAGAGCACGCTGAAGTTTTCTTTCGTGAGCACCACGGGCAACATAAACTTTTTCAAAGCTGCCGTCTGGTTCTGTATTCCATGGGTTTAAGCCGGTCCAGTACATGCAGGTTGCAAGGCTTCCTGGAGTTGGATAAAAGTCCTGAACCTGGTCTGGAACAAAGCCTGTTTTTTTAAGATAGAGGGCAACATCAACGGCAGCACTTAAATCTGCACCTGGGTGACCTGCAATATAATATGGAACAAGATATTGTTTTTTACCAAGTTTTTTATTGATTCGTTCATACTCAGCAGAAAATTCTTCATACACTTTGTGTGTAGATTTCCTCATAAGGCGAAGAACATTGTCGTTTACATGTTCCGGTGCAACTTTTAACTGGCCGCTAATGTGATAATTTACCAGGTCTTCAAAGAAAGTTTTATCTTTATCGCGCATAAGGTAATCAAAACGGATTCCTGAGCGGATAAACACTTTTTTTACATTTGGAATGGCGCGAAGTTTTCCAAGAAGCTGAACATAATCGCTGTGGTCAAATTTTACATTTGGACAAGGGTCTACACCAAGACAGTCCCGGTTTTTGCAGGCACCAGATTGCTTTTGTTTTTCACAGGCATCTTGTCTAAAGTTTGCAGTAGGCCCACCAATGTCGTGAATGTAGCCTTTAAAGTCTGGGTCTTTTGTAAGTTCAGTTGCTTCTTTTATAATATTTTCATGGCTGCGTGACTGAATGCGACGCCCCTGATGGAATGTAATGGCACAGAAACTGCAGGCACCAAAACATCCACGGCAGCTGGTAAGACTGAATTTTACTTCGGCCAATGCAGGAATTCCAGTTTTACCGTTTGCAGCTGGTACATCATACATTGGGTGCCATTTTCTAAGAAAAGGAAGCTCGTAGACTTTATCCATTTCTTCGGTAGTTAATGGAAGAGAAGGAGGATTTTGAACAACGTAACGGGCATCTGCTTTTTCTACCAAAGTTGCAGCATTTAGTGCATCTGTATTTTGTTCCTGAATTAAATAACTTTTTGCAAAATTTGCCTTACATTCCGGAGAGTCGGCTTTTACTTCTTCAAAACAAGGAAGAAGAATTGGTTTTTTATTGTTGATTAATTCAGATTCATCTTTTGCAAACAGTTCATCAATTTCCGACTGCTTTCCTGTATACCAGCAGGTGCCACGAACATTTCGAATCTCTCTGGCAGATTTTCCTTCTTTAAGCTGGGCTGCAATTTCCAAAGTAGAATGTTCACCCATGCCGTACATAAGAAGGTCGGCTTTGCTGTCTAAAAGAATGGAACGTTTTACAGTGTTGCTCCAGTAATCGTAATGAGAAGTGCGGCGTAAACTTGCTTCAATGCCACCTACAATAACATTTACACCTTTATAAGCCTGACGAATTGCAGCAACATAAGCAGTAAGAGCACGGTCCGGGCGGTGTCCTTTTTCACCACCATGAGCATAAGCATCTTCTGAACGAGGTTTGTTGTTGGCTGTATAATTGCTGACCATAGAATCCATTGCTCCAGCAGAAACAAGGAAAGACAGTTTAGGCTGTCCGTAAATTTTAAAGCTTTCGGGATTTTTCCAGTCTGGTTGAGGAAGAAGAGCTACAGTGTAACCATTGGCTTCAAGCAAGCGGCCTAAAAGAGCAGCAGCAAAACTTGGGTGATCTACGTAGCCGTCTCCGGAAACAAATACAAAATCAACTTCAGAAAGACCACGAGCCTTCATATCTTCCTGGGTGGCAATTAAAAAGTCAGTCATAAAAATGATTATACACGAGGATGAAGAAAACTACCACAGAAGGAAACTCCAGTGGAACAAAATCATAAAAAAACAGGGGGGACAGACTCCTACATAATCCTGTATAATAAAACTATGATTTCATCAGATATTTTCTTAATGCAGGCAGACAGAATCTGTCACGAATTATTTGAACAATTTTCTCAAAATCTTTTTTCAGCAATCCAACTGAAGATTTATGATATGGAAACTGATGCCGAAAAAAATCCGTATTTTAGTATAATAACAAGAGAAAATCTTATTGCAGATTTAGATAAAGCTCCAGAAAAATATGTTGTATCAGATTCTTTTATAATGGATGAAAAAATTCATTTTTTTGTTGTGTTTTTCACAAAAGAAGAAAAAAGAACTTTTGAAAAATATCAGCCTTTTTTTGAAAAACTTCTTCAACAGGTTTTTAAATATTTTATAAAGCAATATACCGAAGATGAAACCTATTTTTACAACAGTTCTATTCATTCAATTCTTACAAGAGATGCCATAGACGATTTTATTACGGAAATCTCTAGAAAATGTTGCAAAACAAATGATTTTTCACTTTACGACAATATCAACCTTTCACTTAAAAATATATTAAACGAGCTTTCCTCACTTACATATGAAAAAACAATTACCGAAGGTCTTATTTTCTTTACAGATTCTCCAGACAATGTTGATTTTCAGTTCCAGTTTCAAAATTATGAAGAGTATGGAAATTTCGATATAAATAATATAAGGCTTCTCAGAAAATTAATTGAGCTTACAAATATAAAGACGAATATAGGCATAATATCAGATACAAATCATATTTTTGGCATTGGTTCTATAAATGAAAATGCAGAATATTTTAGTGTAATGTTCGAAGCTGATAGGAAATGGACAGTTAGTCAAAATGGAAATGAGTTGATTTCTATTAAAAATAATGCATTGGTTTTTGCCAGCAGTTTAATTTCCAAAAAAGATTTTATAAATTATTCAGAGAAAGTATTTCCTGCAAAGAAAGGTTCTGATGATTTATCTGATATGTATAACATCATAAAATCATTAGTAAAACAAAGAAAAGGTACAATCCTGGTTATAAGGAAAGATGCTCAAGATTTTATAAAAAAATATCAGGATCTGTGTATAACAATAAAACCTGTTCAATTAAACGAAAAAAATGTAGAGAAACTTTCTTCCATAGATGGTGCAATTATTATGGATGACAATTGTATATGTTATGGTTTTGGAACTGTATTAGATGGTCTGGATACAGGCTCTGGAAATCGTGCCAGAGGTTCTAGATTTAATAGCAGCGAAAGATTTTACAATTACTATAAAAATGATTCAAATACAGATTTTATGGTTTTTATTTTATCTGATGATGGCAATTTTGATTTCTTTCCTAAATTTTAGGGGTCTGTCCCCCATTGTTCCCATTGTTTTCCATCAAATTAGGGATTTTTCTTGATTTTATTTTATCAAAGAATGCTAAATAATAATCGAATGAAAAAAATATTTGTTCTAATTTTGGTCCTGACAATTTTTATTTGTTCTAGTTGTAAAAAAGAAAAAGAAGAAAAAAAAGCTGAGAATCAGTACGTTAGTTTACAGATAAAGATTCTCACAGAAGAAGAAAAAGCAGTTGCACAAGCAATAAGGCAGGAACCGGCAAAAATACCAACCGCATCTTTATCATCTATTCCTGCAGAATATAGAAAATCTGCTGAAAATAAAGGAACTATAGAAAAAATCTCTTATAAAACAAAGGATTACTTTGAAGATGGAGATGAAATAACAAAGAATGCCTATGTTTATCTTCCCGCTGGTTATTCTGAAAAAAATAAATATCCAGTCTTATATTTAATGCACGGAATTGGTGGTTCAGAAGCCGAGTGGGGTATGAAAAGTGAACTTTCTACTATTAAATTGATTATGGATAACCTTATTGAAAAAGGGGAAATTGAACCTTTTATTGTAATAACCCCAAATGGACGTTCTTCAAAAAATTTTGAGCCAACAGGATCAAATTCCGGATCTTTTTATGTGTTTGGCAAAGAACTTAGAAACGATTTGATTCCATATATGGATTCTCATTATTCTACACAGGCAGACCGTAATGGAAGAGCGATGGCAGGACTTTCTATGGGAGGAATGCAGACCATTAATATAGGGATTTGCGAATGTTTAGATTTATTCAGTTATTTTGGAGCATTTTCTGCAGC
>JAKSTH010000061.1 GCA_024402655.1 Treponema sp.
TGCGGCCTCCGGGTTATGAGCCCGACGAGCTGCCAACTGCTCTACCCCGCGTCGTATGTTTGGGTATAATACTCCCAAAATTAAAAAAAGTCAAGATAAATGTTGGATAAAACTATATGAAATATAGAATTATTCTTCTTCTGAAGGTACAAGGACTGTGTACTTTATGCGGCATTCCATTATTGCTAAAAGAACTACTGGAATGGCGAACCATTTTAAATTGTTCTGGAAGGCTGAAAAAAAGTCGTACAGGCCGTGGATTACAAATGCGTAAATAAAGAAGCTGTATCTTGGTTTTTTATTTACGGCTGTATAAACGAATAATCCACTTAAGCCGGCACATGTCATATGAATTATGTCTGAAGAAATAAGTCTTAAAAATATCTGAGCGTATAATAATGAACCGCCTCTTGAAAGAGACATCTGCAATTTGTCTAAGTAATAAACTACTGACTCAAAGCATCCTAAAGAAATACCAAACATAAATGAAATAATCAGATATTTTAATGGTGTTTCTTCTTTTTTTCCTGGTAATGGCCAAATAAGTAATGCTTTGAATGCTTCTTCTACAAGTCCAAAAATAATCAGAGATTTGAGCATTGAATAAATTACAGGATTAAATACCACTGTTTTTGGATCTGGAATCCAGAATTGTAAAAATGATATTGGAAGTATTGCAATTAATCCAAGTAAAACTGCTGCTAATAAACTCAATGCTTTAATCTGAAACTGTTTAAAAATAAAAAAACAGATTACTACAGGTATAAAGCAGACTATAATTGGTAGAATAATTTGAAAAAGCATTCAAAACCTCTTTAGAATTAGAATTGCTGCAAACTATTTATTACAATTGCAGTTTTCACCGCCACAGCCACCACCACATTCGCAGTCGCCGTTGCATTCTCCACCGCAATCTCCGCCACAGCCTCCACATCCGCCGCCGCAACCACCGCAGCCAGACTGCATCTGCTGTAATTCTTCTTCTGTAAGTTCGCGTATTTCTACAACTTCTACATCAAAATGCAATGTTTTTCCTGCAAGTTCATGGTTTCCGTCAATTGTGATGTTATCTCCATCAACTTTAATTACACGAACAATTGTTGGTCCAGCTGGTGTTCCAACCTGGAACTGCATTCCAACTTCAATATCACCAGGTAAGTCAAAACGTTCTCTTGATAATGTTGCAATAAGGCGGTCATCATAAACACCGTAGCCTTCTTCTGGCGAAATTACTGCATTAAATTTGTCGCCTTCTGATTTACCTTCAAGTTCTTTTTCAAGCCCTGGAATTAAATAACCGTTACCATGAACATAAGCTAAAGGATTTCCTGAGCGTGATGTATCTAATACTGTTCCATTATCATCAGTTAATGTGTAATGGATTGCAACCATTTTATTCTGTTCAATTACCACTGCATATCTCCTGTTTCTGGAGCGTTATCCTGAACTACTTCTGTAATTTCTGGACAAGCATCTTTAATATATCTTTCAATTCCCATCTTAAGTGTCATTGTAGCCATAGGACAGCCACCACAAGCACCTGTAAGATTCAAATGAACTTTCATTTCATCATCAATTCCTACAAATTCAGCATCGCCACCATCAGCCTGCAACTGTGGACGGAACATTTCCAATGCTTCTAAAACTAAATCTGTTATTTTCTGATCAACAGCCATATATATTATTCCTCCATATTTTTTCTATTCAACATCTATAAGATAATATAAATCCCAAAAAAAGTCATTGTATTAATGATTTGTAAATTTGCGCATTTATTCTGATTTGCCTACATATCCAGTTTTTCCAGTTTTCGGTTCAGATTGATAATCTGGGCATGAAGATAATGATCTACTGTATTTTTTTCCAGAATGCCCAAAGGTTCTCCATCTGCTGCTACAATAGGAATGGCATCTGTATCGTAATCTTCAAAAAGTTTATAGGCATCTGGCAGTGTAGTAGAAGGTTTACATGTAACTGTTGGTGTATCCATTACATCCATGGCCAGCATAGATTCTGCAAAATCTCCAATCTGCATTACTTCTTTTAAATGTTCCAGAGAAATAATTCCTACCAGGCTTCCATTATTGCTTTTTACAACATAGTTCAGGTTCTGGTTATGGCTGAAAGAGTTTAAGATTGTAAACAAGCTGTCTGTTTCCATAACAATTGAAGGTGATTCGGAATCGCAGATATGATTTTTGCCCCAGGTAACATCATTTACACGGGCATTCTTTTTAATATCATCAACTGTAACATTCAGACCGCATTCTCCGGCTTTTGTAACACCAATTTTTACAAAGATTGGGCCAATAAGCTGAACAATAAAAGTTGTTGCTGTAATAATCAACAGAATTTGTGGTCCAATTGTATCTGGAAAATCATTTCCTGCCGCAATTGAAAGACCAATGGCAACTCCGGCCTGGCTTAAAAGACAATATGGCAAAAATTTCTGTACTGTTTTAGGCGCTTTTGTAAGCCATGCTCCAAGACTTGAACCAATGGATTTTCCTAATGTTCTGGCCAGTACATAAATTATGGCAATTACACCAAGGAATGGGGTAATAATCCATACATTCAGTTTTGCGCCAACTAATACAAAGAACAAAACATAAATTGGTGGAGTAAATTTTTCTACTGTGTGAAATAAAGGATTAACTTTTGCTTTAGAAAAATTGACTGCAAAAGCACCAATGGACATTGCAGCCAGAATATTGTCCAGGTTCAAAAGTTCACAAATACCTGTACAAAGGAAAAGAGCTCCAAGACATAGCGAAAGCAGGCGGCCTTCTTTGTTTATGAGTTTGAGGGAAAACCATTCAATAATAAAGCCAAAACAGCATCCCAATGCTATGGAACCGAAAATGTCTTTAAAGATATTTAAAAGCTGCACTCCAAAAGGAAGGCTGTGTCCGCCAATAATTGGGCTTACTACTGTAGAAGCGATTGTGTAAAGAATAAGCGCAACTGCATCATCCATGGCAACAATTCCGTAAACTGTTGTAGTTAAAGGTCCTCTTGTTCTGTATTCTGCAAGAACATCTGTTGTAGCAGCTGGTGCGGTTGCAGAACAGATTGCACCAAGTATAAGTCCTATAGAAATGGAACGGGCAAAATCTTTTGTTACTGCATAATTAATTACTGTTACAAGGCTGCAGACTACAATAGCAGGTGTAATTGCTTCAAAAAGAAGAATGCTTACAAACTGTTTTCCATATTTTTTGATTGTGTGTCCTTTAAGTTCGCCACCTACCAGAAAACCAATAAATGAAAGGGCAATGGTACTTACGCTGTCTAATGCTGCAATTGTTTTTGGTTCCAGAACATGAAAGCCAGATGCACCTAAAACAATACCAATAACAATATAACCAACTACCTGCGGTATTTTTAATTTCTGAAATAGCCAGCCTCCCAGTGTACCTGCAAAAATAATGAGCCCAATCATAAGTACAAATTTTGATGTTTCCAGCTGACTAAAGTGCATAAACTGTGGCAATAGTTGCGCTAACGGGTTGTTCATAAATTCCTCTATATTTAGTAAATAAAAGATTCTACAATCTGATTAAAGCTTCTTTTTTCTTCAGATTCTGTTTCATCGTAATAGAGCCATTCGTAGTATAAAGATGCTGAAACAAGTTTTCTGCCGTATTCACGGGTTTCGCTGTATGGAAGTGTTTCCAGGAATAAATCTCCAGGCATGTTTTTCTTTTTACCAAATTCCACCATAGAGCTTGAAAGCCATCTTCTTACGCGGGTAATGCCGGCATTGTAAGAAAATAAAGCCTGTAATGCAGAACCGTCGCATCTTTTTATAAGTTCACTTATGTAATAAGTTCCAAAGCGGATGTTTGTTTCTGCATCTAGTAAATTGTAATCTTTTACTTTTAATTTTGCTGCAATGTCATCGCCTGTAAGCTGCATTAACTGAGTAAGTCCTAAAGCACCTGCTGTACTAGAAACTCCTTCGTCAAAAAAGCTTTCACTGCGAATTAAAGCGTATATTAAGTTTTCATCTACTTCATATTCTTCTGCATATTTTGAAACCAGCTGAGAATAGAAGCGTGGATATATAAGCTGCAAATCTTCTTTAGAAAGAAAATCTGTAGAAATATTTGCCGAACGGGCCGAAATTCTTATGCTTAAAGGGTAGTAATCGTGATTGTATTCGCCGCAATCGTGAATAAACTGAGCCAGTTCCATTGAAACTTTTGTAGAAACACCAAGTTTATAAAGATTTAGCCATTCAGGATAAATTTTTTCAGGATATCCAAAATATTTGTAGCCTAAAAGAAGTGTTTCGGCATTTTTATCTACAGGTATTTCTTTGTTGTCTGCATATACGCACAAAATGCGTTCCATTTCTTTTTCAGAATATCCCAGTCTGTACGCCGCAAGAATTTTATAATAAGGGCTGATTCCGCAGTTTAATGCTCTTGTAAATGCCCGTTCAATTTCTGTATCTGTGTCTTTTCCTTTTTTAATGTATCCTTCCTGCAGCAGGCGGCCGTAAATATAGGCAACTTTTGCAGTTGTTTCATTAGAAGCATAACCGTCTATCTGGTCCAGCAAAGTTCCAAAATATTTCCAGTTTCCGTTTACCATAAGTGAAGGAATCATTGTATCAAACAAATCATCAAAATATTCTGGATCCGACCACTGAGAGGCGTAGTTGCCAATATTTTTGATTGTTTCTGTATAAGACTGATTTATTTTTGTCTGCAAAAGATACCACAAAGCATCATCTTTTTGAGAATCTGTTTTTGCATTGTGAATTGCATTTTCAAAACAGTTAATAGACTGACTATAATAGTCTCCGGCTTTGCTGTAAAAACGGCCTGCATAAAACCAGAAATAATAAACTGAATCAAAATTGCTGTATTCTTCTGCTAAATCTACAAAAAGGTCACCATTTTTGTGAAAGCGGTCGCTGCCATATAAATAAGCTTTTCCAATATCTGAAACTAAATAGGAATATGGCTCTGTATCTGCTTTTTCAAAAAGTTCAAAAAAAGTTTCTGCTTTTGCAAGACAAACGGAATAATCTTTTTTGTACAAGTCTATTCTGTATGTAATGATGAACTGCTGCAAAGAGTATTCTTTTTCTGTTTCGGGCAGGTCTTTTGAATAACTGTCTCTGTAAAAAATATAGTGGAAATCTGAAAGTTTTCTGCTGATAAACCATTTAAACACTTCTGATTTATAGTGTTTTGATTCTGTTGTTCGCAGAGTTTCCATTCTGATTTTTATAAGTTCATTATTGCTTTCTGCTAAATCCAGATTGTTTGTGATTTCCAGAACTTTGTTATATTCCTTGGCTCCGTAAAACTGTTTTGCGGCAAGCAGGTAAGAATCTTCATCTGGAAACATGTCTATAAGATTCTGGCAGGCTTTATTTTTATCTTGAACTGAACCTATTGTAGTTAAAAGTTCTGCACTTCTTTTTGAACAGAAGTAAGTACCGTTTTTCATACAATTCTGAAGTTTCTGGCGGGCAAGATTTTCATTTTCATCGGCTAAAAGTTGAAGCCCTAAAAAGTAATCTGTATCTGCACCAAAAATGTCCTGAAGTGTAGAAGTTTGTGGTTCTGCTGCTGAACAGGATGATAAAAGTAGAGCAAATAATACTGGAGAAATGTTTTTAAAAATTCGTTTTGTCAACTTCAATTAGCAATTCCTAAAGTTCTGGAATAACAATAACAGTTCCAGAAATAATATGATCTGGATTTTTGATATTGTTGAAAGTGGCAATTTTTTTATATTTCCATGGGTTTTTGTAGTAAGTGTTTGCAATGTCCCAGAGAGTGTCTCCCCATTTAAGTTTGTATTTTACATTTGAAGTAGGAGCTTTTTGTGTAACTGCAGGTTCAACTATCTGAGTTTCTTTAATTACTACAATTTCATTTTCTTTTGCTTCAGGGGCTCTTGGTCTGCCTTCTTCTTCAAAAGGTACTTGTTCTATAATAGAAACCGAATTGTCATTTTTATTTTCCTGACTTTTTTTAATGCCAGATTTTATTGGGAAAAACAACAGCAATACTAAAGTTGCAAGAATACAGATAATGGCACAAGAAATGCAAATCCAGACAGAAACTTTTGATTTTTTTGGAAGGTTTTCTTCTTCGTGGTAAGAAGCTGTTCCTCTTTCTGTTTCTTTGTCGTAAAGTCCTTCAAAACTAAGGGGACTGCTTTCTGAACCGCTGGCAATAAACATTGGTGCAGGATCTTCTTCAATTTCTTCTTCTGGTGCTTCATCTTCAAAAGCTACTGCAGATTCGGTGATTGTGTAATCGTCTGGAATCTGAAGCTCTTCTGGAGTTCTAGAAATAAGTGGAATTGAAGAATCTGATTGGGTGCCTGTTTCAGGATCTGTGATGTTTGCTTTTAGCTGATTGTTTTCATCAAGGTTTAATGAAAAAGCGAGACTTGGTTCACCATTTGGGTGTTCCACAAGATTATCCATGCGAAGTGTATCAATATATTCTGCGTCTTCCATAGAACCTGACTCTGAACGATACAAGTCTACCATAACACAAGTTTGATTGTTATTCGCAGTTGTTAATTCAAGATTTTTGGTCTGAGCTGAGCCTTCTTCCATAACAGGAAAAAAACTTCCATCCGCAAGTTTAATACCAATAGTTTTCATATGCACCACCTTTTAAAAACCAAGGGTCTCATTATTAATTATAACAAAACAAATCATATTATAGAAGAGACAGCTCTGTTTTTGAAAAAATTATCTTATACTATTGATTTTTATTATAATTATATTAATATTGTAATAATTACAAATATATTTTTATTTATAGGAGCAAAAAATGGATATTAAGGGAACAAAAACAGAAAAAAATTTACAGACTGCATTTGCTGGTGAATCTCAGGCAAGAAACAAATACACATACTTTGCATCAGTAGCAAAAAAAGAAGGATACGAACAGATTTCTGCTCTCTTTTTAGAAACTGCTGAAAACGAAAAAGAACATGCAAAAATGTGGTTCAAACTTTTAGGTGGAATTGGCGATACTGCTGCTAACTTAAAGGCTGCTGCAGATGGTGAAAACTTTGAATGGACAGACATGTATGCAGAATTTGCAAAAACTGCCCGTGAAGAAGGCTTTGAAGCTATTGCAAAAATGTTCGAAGGTGTTGCTGCAATTGAAAAGCATCACGAAGAAAGATACCGCAAGCTTTTAAAGAATGTAGAAGACAAAATTGTTTTCTCTAGCGAAGGAGATGCAATCTGGCAGTGTCGTAACTGTGGACACATTGTTGTTGGAAAAGAAGCACCAAAAGTTTGTCCAGTTTGTGCACACCCACAGGCTTACTTTCAGATTGAAGCACAGAATTACTAATAGTATAATTTAATTAATGGAAAAGAGAAAAAGAACAAAATCAATAAGTAAAAAACGTAGAAAAGAAATAACTCATTATATTGTTTATAGTCAGATTTTCTGGTATTTACTTTTAGTTGCAATACAAATTGCTTTGTTCTTTCTCTTTACTCTTAGATTTAGGAAATACACAGATGAATTTTTAGGCGGTAGTATTGCGCTTTCATTTTTCTTTGTTATTTATCTTACAAATACAAAAGGAAAAAATGAGTATAAAATAGCGTGGTTACTACCGCTTATTATTTTTCCATGGTTTGGAATATTTGCATATATAATTTATCACTTAAACGCAGGTGGCAGATTTTTTAAAAAATCTTTAGAAAATGTAAAAAAAGAAACCATAAATTTTTGTCCTTCAAAACAAGAAACTGAAAAGATACTTTCTACCCACAAGAATGAGAAAAATACCTGTAATTATCTTATGAACTCTGGAAATTACTTTCCCTATGTTAATACTGAAATTGAATATTTAAAAAATGGAGAAACTTACTATCCAGTTTTATTAGATGCACTTAAAAAAGCAGAACATTTTATTTTTATAGAATTTTTTATTATTGCAAATGATGAGTCCTGGAATGGTATACTAGAAATTCTTGAAGAAAAAGTAAAAGAAGGTGTAGAAGTTAGAGTTTTATATGATGGATTTGGTTCGTTAGGAATTGTTTCTAAAAAATATAAAAAATTATTGAGTTCAAAAGGAATAAACTCAAAAGTCTTTTTAAAACTGATACCTTTTTTCGATACTAAACTAAATAACCGGGATCACAGAAAAATTGTTGTAATTGATGGGAAAATTGCCTTTACTGGTGGTATAAATCTGGCAAATGAATATTTTAATATAGGGGAAAATCGTTTTCCATACTGGAAAGATAATGGTATTACAATAAAAGGTCCTGCAATTCGGACACTTACAACTTTATTTTTACAGAATTGGTCTATAGCAGAAAAACCCGTTACAGAAGATTACGAAAAGTATATAAATGTATCATATAAAGAATATGAAGCAGACGGTATAACTATTCCATATGGTGATGACGCCTTTAACAATATGGATATTGCAGAAGATTTATATATTCATATTATTTCTTCTGCCAGAGATTATGTTCATATTACTTCTCCTTATCTGATTCTAGATAATCAGGTTACAGAAGCTCTGATTTTTGCTCATCAGTCTGGAAAAGAGGTTTCGATTGTACTTCCAGCTCAACCAGATCATTATATTACATTCTGTATTGGCAGATCTTATATAAAAAATTTAGTTGATTCAGGAATTAATATTTACATTTATAATAAAGGATTTATACATCAAAAAACTGTTATAGGTGATGGCAGAACAGCTTCTGTAGGTTCAGTAAATTTTGATTACAGAAGTTTTTACCATCATTTTGAGTGTGGTGTTTATATTGCCGATAATCCCGTTGTTTGTGATATTGAAAATGATTTTCAGGAAATATTAAATGATTGCACTTTAATAACTGAACAAGAGTATAAAAAAATCCCAAAGAGACAGATTTTTATAGGTCGTCTCTTTAGGATTTTTGCGCCTTTAATGTAATATCTAAAATAGATATTGTTTACTGATATGTGTATTCAGTAACAGAAACCAAATCGTTTACTGTTGTACCGAATTTCTGAGCAATTTCATATTCTGAAACTTTTGCCAGATTTCCAATAGAATCGTATTTGATTATTACACGGTAAACGATTTCGTCTTTTGCATCATAAGTTGTAATCTGAGAAACTGAGCCATCCTGAGCATATTTGAAAACAATCTGTTCTTTTGTGCCTTTGTAAACATCAAAAGTTACATAAGATTCAAGTTTTCCATTTTTAGCATAGTTGTATGTAGTTTCTCGGTCTAAAGAACCGTCTGCACAGTATTCACAAACATCTGAAACGCGGTTTGCTTCATCATACTTTGTAACGATTTTCCAGATTAATGCACCTTCTGAATCGTAACCAGTTTCATCAACTAAATTTCCATTCTGATATGTATAGATAATCTTTCCTTTAAGAAGGCCGTCGTTACCATATTCAGAGCAGTCAATTTTTTGTTTTCCGTTATATGTTGTAACAGATTTCCATATTAATTCCTGCTTGCTGTTATAGCAGCTTTGTTCAGTAAGATTTCCTAATGGATCATAAGATGATGTAATTTTTTCGATTACAGTGTCTTTTGGAGAAAGTTCAACAAGTTCAACTTCTTTTCCAAGGGCATTAAGTGTACGAACAATCTTTGAACTTGGAGTTCTAAAATAGTTACCAAATTTAGAAGAGATTGCAAAATTTGTTTGTGTGAAGTTTTTTACATTACCAGTAACAGGAGCATAAGAAAGTACGTCTAATGCAAATAGTGATGTACTCAAAGCAGCTGCAAGAACAAAAGATAAAAGCTTTTTCATGAAACCTCCATTTATGATATAATTATAATATCACATAAATTAAAAAAAAGAAGTGATTTTTTAGGAAAAGGAAAGGGAATATGACCGATGCTCAGTGGAATGCTTTTGAAACTTTTAAAAAGGAGTTTTGGCAGAAAGTACAGGAATGGACAATAAAGGGAAGCTGTCTGCCACCATTACAGCAAAAGTCTGCTTGTGACTGCGGTGTTCCATTTTATAATATAGAAAATCCTGTAGTTTATAATACTGCTTTAGATAAAATCAAAAAAGAAGATGATATCCGCCTGATTGTTATAGGTGACAATCCGGGAAAATCGGAACAATTAAATGCGAACAAAGCATATCTGGTTGGTCAGGCAGGAAAAATTGCGGAAGGATATTTTAGACGGAATCCTGAACTTGGTGTGGATTTTAGAAAAAATGCTATTATTTTAAACAAAACTCCTGTTCACAGTGCAAAAACAAATAATCTTAAGCAGATGACAAAAGAAGGTGGAAAAGCTGTTGCAGATTTACTGGAAGAAACTCAAATCTGGATGGCGCAAAAAACTGCCAGTCTTCTTTGTGATTTAATAAACGCAGCAGAATCTGAAGAACAGAAACCTGAATTGTGGCTGGTGGGCTATTCTGAACTAAGAAACAAAGGCTTGTTTTTGCAGTACAGAGATTATTTAAAAGAAGCTTGTCTTAAAGCTGGCGGACAGACTTGGGACAGAGTTTACGTATTCCAGCATTTTTCCATGAATTGTTTTACAAAAGATCTTGCCAATTGCATTAAAAATGGAACTGTAAATACCAGTGGCCTGAAAAATCAGTTCCATCAGTTGGGAAAAATTCATAAACAGGAAATTTTTGGATAATCTGTTTTTAGAGTTCTACAATTTTTGCACCAGATTTCTGGTCGATTTTTTCTTCTTTAGGTGCTTTTTTTAGTGTAAGTAAATCTCCGCTGGCAAACTGCTGATTTCTTGTGGCAACCAGTGTAAGTCCAAGTTTGCTGCAGCCATAAAAACCTGTGCGTCCGGCTGGAAGTCTAAATGGATCTGAACTGATTCTGATTTTCAGCTCATCATTTTCTTCTGTTTTTTCATTGTGTGCGGCACAATTAAAAGAAAGAGTTGCCCGTTCTTTTGGTAATTTTGCAAGTTCCGAAAGCTTAAGGAGTTTTGCAGGTGCGCCTTCTGTAGAAAAAGAAAAATTGCACCATTTATTCTGGCTTCCGGTGTAGGCTTTAAAACCGTTCATAGGACATTCAAGAGCATGTGGACATGGTGCAAGAACTGTTTTTTCATTTGCAATAAATCTTTCTCTAAGAAGAGATAAAGTTCTGGCAGATTTTGGAACTCCAGGTTCTACTAAAAGGAAAGAACCTTTTGGTGTGCTGTAGTTTTGTAACTGTTCAAAATATTTTTTTGTCTGATACTCTGGCGGCATGTCGCTGGCCTGGTCCAATTCGTTGAACATATTTGCACAAGTTATAAAGTCGCATTTTTGTTTAATACCTGTACCAAAAGAGCCTTTTACACGAATAATTTTCCAGGGTTCGCAGTTTGTTTTTGCAGCCACAGAAAGATATAAATCTTCACCTAAAGCAAGGGAGTTGGATGAAACGTCCAGACAATACCAGGTAAGATTTTTGTTTCGTAATTCTGGGCGGGCAAGCCAGAGTGCAATTACAACTGTAAGTGGTCCGCTGCCTAAATCCAGACAGATGCCATTTTCTTTTGGAAACAAGGCGGCAGGCAGATTACTAAAAAGGCGTACCAGACGAACCAGGTTCCACCAGGTGTAATAACGGACATATGAAGAAAGCTGAATTGCATCATTCATGTAGCCCAAACGTCTTGTGCTTCTTTCGTCTGTAAGCTGATGTGACAGTGCACGAATATTGTCTGGAAGCTGCTGCAGTTGTCTGCTGTTTAGAGGGCGTACTCCCTGAATTATTTCATCAAAATTATTAATTATGGCAAGGCTTTCTTTTGGAATAGTGTGAGTTGAAAAGAGGGATGGAAGTTCATCTTTTGGTAAAGCCGCTACGTCTACAGGTTTTCGGGTTTTTAAATCAGACTTTTTTCCAGCTGAAGTACCGGCTTTTTTACTGTTTAAAGATTTGTTTTCTGCAGTTTTTTTGCTGCTTTCTGAGTTTTTTTTCTGGAATTTTGAATAAAATTTTTCTTGTGCCATGTTTATCTTAATTTAGTTTTTTTAATTCCAGAAAGGCCTGTGTTAAATAATTTCTGGCTTCCTGAATCTGTCTGATAATTTCTGCATTATCGTGTACAGCCTGGGCTTCTTCTAAAATCTGCTGGCCGGCACCTTCTGCAGTAAATTTTTTTTCGGTTATAAGGTACTTAATGCGGAAAATTAATTCAACTTCCCTCTGGGAATAAATTCTTCTTCCGCTTTTATCTTTTTGTGGAATAAAGCCTGGAACAACTTCTTCCCAGTAGCGTAAAATGTGAGCCTTTACACCTGTAAGTTCTTCTATTTGCCCGATTGTATAAGTCATGAGTATTTTATTCCCTGTTTTCCCATTTCTGGCGGCTGCCTTTAAAATCAAGCTGAACAGGAATCTGGTCATAACCTAAATCTTCCCGGATGCGGTTCTTTAAGTATGTTACATATGTTTCTGGCACAACTTCTGGTCTTGTTGCAAAAAGCATAAACTGAACAGGATTAATGCCAACCTGTGTCATATAGCGAATCTTAAAGTGACCTGTTTTACTTGCTGGAGGCGGATATCTGTCCAACCAATCCTGCAGTGCTTTATTAAGTGCTGCTGTTTCAATTTTTTTAGTAAGCTGGCCATAAAGCTGGATTGCGGTGTTAAGGAGCTCTTTAATACCTTTGCCTTCTAAAGCTGAAAGAGGGAGAATTGGAGCAAAATCCATATGAGCAAACATAATGTTCATCCATTCACGAACACTTTTTACAGCTTTATTTCCCTGATCTTCTTTTAAGTCCCATTTGTTTAATACAAAAATGATGCCACGTCCTTTTTCAAAAGCAAGGGAACAGATTTTTTTATCTTGTTCTGCCAGGCCTTCTACTGCATCAATCATAAGGAATACAACATCACATTCATCTAAAGTTTTAATAGCACGGTTTACAGAATAGTATTCAACATCATCTGTTACTTTTGCTTTTCTACGGATTCCTGCTGTGTCCAGAACTTTAAAATATTTTCCGGCGTATTCAAATTCCCCTTCTACAACATCACGAGTTGTACCTGCATAATCACAAACAATTGATTTTTCAGAATGAGTGAGTTTATTTGAAAGGGTTGATTTTCCTGTATTTGGTTTTCCAAGAATTGCAATTTTAATTGG
>JAKSTH010000062.1 GCA_024402655.1 Treponema sp.
ATTTTCTTTGATTTAAAACTAGATTTAAAAAGGGAGCACGAGTAGATTTCTCTACTCGTGCAAGTTTAGGAGGTTAATATTTTTAGTAGTTCCTAAAAAAGGAGGAATTATTTATTTAGAAGATTTCTTCTTTTTAGACATTACATCGAACAATACTGCTAACAAGAGAACCATACCTTTTACAGCTCTCTGCCAGTTCATATCTACACCAAGGATAGACATACCATTGTTTAATACACCCATAAAGATAGCACCAATTACGGCACCTGTTACTGTACCTGTTCCACCATAAGCTGAAGCACCACCAATGAAACATGATGCAATGGCATCCATTTCATAGTTCTGACCACCAGTTGGCTGTGCAGAGTTCAAACGAGCAACTGAAACTAAAGCTGCAATTGCTGCAATAAAGCCCATGTTTGTGTAAGCAAAGAACATTACATTGTTTGTATTTACACCAGAAAGTCTAGCTGCTTTTTCGTTACCACCAATAGCGTAAAGGTAACGTCCTGGTACTGTATTCTGTGTGAAGTATCCGTAAAGAATTACGATTACTGCAAGAAGAATAAGAATTACTGGAACACCACGGTCAAGAGCAAGGAATCCACCAATAATTGCAATTACAAGTGAAAGTACAACAAGTTTTGCAATGAATGAACCTTTAGATGAAACAGAGTAACCGTTTTTGATTTTCTTTGCACGGCTGATAATTTCCAATGCAATGAAAGCTACAATACAGATTGCTGTAATAATCATTGTAATGATTACTGTCCATTTGTTTACATAACTGTTGAATAATTCAATTTCGCCCCATTTTGCAATTGTTTCTTCATTAGAGAATGTGAAACTTTCAAAAAGGTTCAAATATTTCTGTGGGAAAGGAGCAATTGGTTTACCATCAAGTACGATAGTTGCAACACCACGCCATAACAACATACCAGCAAGAGTAGTAATGAATGGAGGAATGTGAACATATGCGATGAAGAAACCATGGAAAGCACCAATCATAATACCAACAATAAGACATGCGAGAATGCCTAACCAGATTGGCCAGCCCCAGTTTACAATAAATACACCTGCAAGAGCACCAACAAGTGCAACTACAGAACCAACAGACAAATCGATGTTACCACCAGTAAGGATACAAAGAAGCATACCAGTAGCCATAATTACTACCCATGCGTTCTGTCTGATAATGTTTGTAATATTAGCAGGAGCGAACAAATGTCCGTGTCCTGTTGCCTGAATTAATACTTCAAATAAGATTGCAACGCCAACTAAGACAAAAATCATTGTATTCTTTTTAAGAACACTTTTCATTCCGTCTCCTATAGATTTTTTTATTGCTTTAGATTCCATTTTTTACTCCTGTGCCTCAAAATTAGTTGTTTTACCAGAATTAATAATTTCCGTCATAATTTTTTCCTGAGTAGCTGTTCTACCGTCCATTTCTGCTATCATTTTTCCTTCGTTCATAACATAAATACGGTCACACATACCAAGGATTTCTGGCATTTCAGAAGAAATCATAATTACTGATTTACCTTCTGCTACCATTTTGTTGATAATACAGTAGATTTCATATTTTGCACCAACGTCAATACCGCGAGTTGGTTCGTCAAGAATAAGAATATCAGGTTCTGCGAAAAGCCATTTACCTAAAAGTACTTTCTGCATATTACCACCAGAAAGGTTACCTACATCTTCCATTACAGAGGCACATTTTGTGTGCATATCAATGGCCATTTGTTCTGAATAAGCTCTTTCTTTATCAAAGTCGATAATATAATTTTTTGAAATTCTTTCAGGATTAGCTGAAGTTGTGTTTTTACAGATTGATTCAGTAAGAATTAAACCGTTTCCTTTTCGGTCTTCTGTAACATAAGCGATTTTGCTCTTAATTGCAGATTTTACATTAGGGAAACTAACTTCTTTACCGTTCAAATATATTTGTCCACGAATGTTTGTACCATAAGATTTACCAAAGATACTCATAGCAAGTTCTGTACGTCCAGCACCCATAAGTCCTGAAATACCAAGAACTTCACCTTTTCTAAGGTTGAAATTAATATGATCGCAAACTTTAATACCATCAAATACAGGATGGTCAACACACCAGTCTTTTACTTCGAAGAAAACTTCTCCTACATTTGGAGTGCGTTTTGGGAAGCGGTCGGTAAGACTTCTTCCTACCATTGCAGAAATGATTGTATCTTCTGTGAAGTTATCTTTCTTTTTATCAAGAGAAGTGATAGAAGTACCGTCACGAATAACAGTAATTTTATCAGCTACATAAGAAATTTCATTCAATTTATGAGAAATGATAATTGATGTCATTCCTTGTTTTTTAAATTCAAGAAGCAGGTCAAGTAAATGTTTTGCTTCTGTATCATTCAAAGATGCTGTAGGTTCATCAAGAATAAGAAGTTTTACATTCTTTCCTAATGCTTTTGCAATTTCTACCAACTGCTGTTTACCAACACCAATATCTTTGATTAATGTTTTTGATGATTCGTTAAGTCCAACCATTTTTAAAAGCTCATCTGCTTTATCAAATGTTTCAGACCAGTTAATTTTGGCTTTAGATCCTCTTTCGTTACCAAGGAACATGTTTTCGCCAATAGTGAGAAGTGGAACCAAAGCTAATTCCTGATGGATAATTACAATACCTTTAGCTTCACTGTCTTTGATTGTTTGAAAGTTACAGATTTCACCGTCGTAAATAATATCACCGGTGTATGTTCCGTAAGGATAGATACCACTAAGAACATTCATTAATGTTGATTTACCGGCACCGTTTTCACCACAAATAGCGTGGATTTCGCCTTCTTCAACTGTAAGGTTTACATTATCCAGGGCTTTTACGCCAGGAAACACCTTAGTAATGTTTTTCATTTCCAATAATGTTTTAGACATTGGAACCCTCTTATAAATAAAAATTAAAATTAAAAATGAAAAATTAAAAATAGAAGTTAGAAATAATTAGTAAAATACTTTTTATACTGTTTCAATGAAGAATTAAGAATGGAAAATCCGATTCTTAATTCTTCATTTTTAATTAATCATCTATTTGAGCTGAGCTTCTGTGTAGTATCCAGAATCGATCAACAATGTTTTGTAGTTGTTGATATCACCAAATACTGGGTCACAGAGGTATGAAGGAATGATACCTGTTCCGTTGTCGTAAGTTTTTGTATCATTGATAGAAGGTGTTGAACCTTTCATGATAGCGTCAACCATTTCAACAACTTTTGAAGCAAGAGTACGTGTATCTTTGAAGATAGACATAGCCTGTGTTCCCTGTAACATGTTCTTAACAGCTACGATATCACAGTCCTGACCAGTAATGATTGGGAAGTTATCAGCTGTGTAACCAGCAGAAAGAAGTGCGTTTGTTACACCGTTAGCTGTTGAGTCGTTTGAACAGTAAACTGCATCAAGTTTTGCACCTTTTGGAGAATATCCATTAGATGTGATAAGGTTTTCCATACGTTTCTGAGCTTCTTCTGTAGACCAGTTCAATGTAGCAGCCTGTGCTTTTGCTGTCTGGCCAGATGGACATACGATTACACCTTTTTCGAGGTATGGAGTAAGAACATCCATTGCACCACCGAAGAAGAAGTTGATGTTGTTGTCACCTGGGTCACCTGTGAAGAATTCCATGTAAACTGGATCATCAGCTGAACGTGTTTTAAGACCTAATTTGTCTACAAGGTAGTCACCCTGTAATGTACCAACTTTGTAGTTATCAAATGTAGCATAGTAAGAAACTGCACTTGAGTTCATGATAAGACGGTCATAAGCGATAACCTGAATCTTCTTTTTTCTAGCTGATTCAAGAACGCCAGAAAGAGCTGTACCATCAATTGATGCTACTACGAGTACTTTACATCCACCAGTAATCATATTTTCAAGCTGTGAAACCTGTGTTGGAATGTCGTTTGCAGCATACTGTAAGTCTACAGTATAACCAGCTTTTTCCAACTGAGCTTTCATGTTTGAACCATCCTGGTTCCATCTCTGTAAGTCTTTTGTTGGCATTGAAACACCAACTTTTGTTGAGTCTGCACCAGATGCTTTGTTACATCCGATGAAAGAAAGTGCCATAGCACCTGCTAAAAGAATAGCAATAATCTTTTTCATAATTACTCCTTTTTGTTTTATAGAGCCACTGCTCCTTATTTATTTACAAGTATATAACTTAACTAAAGAGGATGATTAATGAGTTTCTGTAGATTTTTGGTATTTTCTTAAAAGATGGGAAAATCTTGCAGGAAAAATTATGAGAAAATTAGCATTTTTTTGTTATTTTTAGTGTGCTAATTAGCGGTAAACTTCGCCATAAGTATGGAAACCACTTTCTATAACAACTTCATCAATATTGTTTTTATTGACTGTTACAGGATCAAGCCACACAACAGGAACATCCTTCTGTCCGTTATTTATTGTAGTATTAGCACTTAAGAAAGATGAAATGTCATTATTATTTGCAATATTTACTGCAATTTCTGCAGTCATTTCTGCAAGCTGTGTAATTGGTTTATAAACTGTAAATGATTGTTTACCTGCAATAATATTCTGGCAGGCAGCAATGTCGGCATCTTGTCCGCAAATAGAAATGGAAGGTCCTTTATAATACAAATCAAGAGCCTGAATAACACTGTCGGCAATGGCATCGTTACCGCAGATAATTGCATCAGGAATATCATCATTTTTTATAAGGCGAATCATTTCCTGGTGAGCAAGATCGTAGTTCCAGCCGCTTGTGTAATAGGTATAATTGATTTTCTTGTTTGTGTGTTTAATAACATTGTTTACCCCGTTTTGAATAAGGGCCATATTGTAGTCTTCCTGGGCACCAAGAATACAGTACCAGTTATTGCCGGAATTAGTTTTTATAAGACCACGAGCCATTTCTTCACCAACTTTTTCACTGTTGATTGTAATGTACAGGTCTATATCTGCATTTTGGGTTAAACGGTCATAAGAAATAACAGGGATATTTCTGTTTTTGATTTTCTGAATAGATTCTGTTATGCCGTCTGCTTCTTTTGGTAAAACAACAATAACATCTACACCTTTGTCTAAAAGGTACATAAGCTGGCGGTTTTGTTCTTCCAGGCTGTTTCCGGCATTTTGAACAATTACGTTAGCATTCATTTCTTTAACTTTATTCATAAAAACATCTAAATCTCTCTGCCAGCGTTCAATAGCAAGTGTATCTATAGAAAAACCGATTGTTTTTACATTTGGCAATGTGGCTTCATTTTTTGTTCCTGCAGTTTGTTTTCTGTTATTTTTATCTGAACAGCTGCAAAAGAAAGTGCCTGCAATAAAAAAAAGTGCAAATAAACTGATAAATGATTTTTTCATAGATGTACCCTTACTCCTATATTAAATTTTTTCTGTATTCTGTTGGTGTAGAACCATATTTTGCTCTGAAAATACGGGAAAAATAATTCTGATCGTTATAGCCGGTTTCTGCAGTAATTTCTTTTATAGAAAGACTGGAATTTTTAAGTAAATCCCGGGCTTTTTCCAAACGTTTGTCGTTTAAAAAGTTGATAAAGTTTGTGCCTTTTTCTTCTTTAAAAAGTTTACTTAAATAAAAAGAACTTACATTTACATTTTCTGCGGCCTGTTCCAGTGTAATTTCTTTTGAAAGATTTTCTACAATGTAGTCGCAGACTTTTTTGATTATTGGGTTTTCAGTTTTAGACTTTAAGGAAACAATAAAGTTTTCATAATTCATGAGGATGTTTGATGTAAAAGATTTAAGCATGGCAAAATTGTTTTCCGTGCTTAAAATTTCAAAGGCATTATCAGAACTTTCGTTTAAAATATCGGAATCAATTTCCAGCAGAATATTTTTTGCAGTAACAATAAGTTCAAAGAAAGCATTTTTAATTCTGTTTATATCTGGTTCTGTTTCTTCCAGTTTTTCACTGTATAATTCAAAGAAAGATTGTGTTCCTGTAGTATCACCAGATTTAAAGCGGGCAAGGAGCATTTTCTTATAATCAGAAATATCATTTTTAGAAGGTTCAGGAGTTGTTGTACTTCTTCCTGCAAAAACAATGCCGCCTTCTGCAGGGGTTTTGTTTAATGAAATAACAGCTTCATTGTAAGAGTTTTTAAGCATTAATAAATCCGAAGTGATTCTGCTTATTCCGGCTCTAACTCCGGCTCCTATTTTGCAGGAAAGATTTGTGTATGTTGCTTTAATATTTTCGTTAATGCTTTCCTGATCAGGGTTTTCAGAAAGAATAGGGAAAAGAACAGCAATTCGGTTCATCATAAATGAGCTTACAAGACATTCCTGGGAAGCTTTAAAAAAGTCCCGGATAATTTTATAAAGTTTTGCCTGATTTTCGCTGGTGACATTTGGAACTTCAATACAGCAAAAGCACCATGGATACCCGGAAAGATTAAAATAATCTAAATATGGGGACAGGTCAAAATTATTGTCGTTATTAAAAATGAGAGTGTAAATAAAATCACTTTCAATCATTGGGGAAACCTGATCCAGTTTTTTCTGCAGTTCCTGGTCTGCCCGCTGAAGTCCGTCTCTGTTGTCTATAAAATCTATGGCGCTTCTTATAGTCTGAATAACAAGATTTCTGTTTACCGGTTTTGTAATGTATTTAAATGCTCCAAGATTCATAGCTTCCTGGGCATATTGAAAGCGGTCAAAGGCACTTAGAATAATAATTACTGTTTCAGGTTTAATTTTTTTAATAAGATTTACAGTTTCTAGTCCGGTAAGGCCGGGCATATTAATATCCATAAAAATAATATCAATATCTTCTTTAGATACTTTTTCCAGAGCTTCTGTTCCAGAAAGAGCTGTCGTAACTTCCATCTGTTCCGAAAAGTTTTTATCGATAATAAATTTTAGAGAATCAATAACAATCTGTTCATCATCTGTTAATAAAATTTTATACATTGCAAGGTATCCTGATTATAAAAGTAGTGCCGTTTCCATCTTCACCTTTTGTAATATCAAAAATATTGTTTTTGTGAAAGTACAGTTTAAGGCGCAGGAATACATTTATGAGTCCTGTACCGTTATTTTTTTGAGAATCCTGTGACTGAGTTGGTAAAATCTCTTTTGGAAGCATTACTTCATTGTTTTTTACTGCTTCAAATACTTTGTTTTTAATTTCATCTGGAATACCACTGCCGTTATCGCTAATGCTGATTGTTATGTATTTGTCATCCAGTGTAATGTTTAGTTCAACTTTTCCTTTCTGGTTTTCAAGACCGTGTTTAATACAGTTTTCAACTAAAGGCTGCAGTGTCATTACTGGAATAAGCTCTTCGAATTTTCGTTCAGGAATATTTTTTGTAAATTCCAGACGGTTTCCAAAGCGGACCTTCATGATGTAAACAAAATTGTCTACAAGGCCTAATTCTTCATCAATTGTGGCAGTTTGTTTTTGCTGCTGAATGTTATAGCGGAAAAAGTCTGCAACCTGTTCAATAAAGTAACAGGTTTTATCTGCACTTTCCATCATTGCAAGCTGAGCACCTGTATTTAAAGTATTAAACAAAAAATGAGGGTTAATCTGGTTTTGGAGAGCTTTTAACTGAGCATCTGTATAAAGAGCCTTCATTTCAATTTCTTTTTCTTTTAATTCAGCTTCTGTACGGGCTTTATCCCAGATTGTGTCGATATATTCTCTTATACTTATAATCATTCTGTCAAAAGCCTGACAGATATTTCCAATTTCATCTTTACTGGTTTTATTAAACAACGGAATATTAAAGTCTCGTTTAGAAACTCTTGTGGCAACGTTTGAAATGTCCATAAGAGGTTTTGTAATTCTTGTAATTGAAAGATAGAGAAAAAGGAAGATTAAAATAGAAAGCATGACCAGTAAAAAGAAACTGAGTTTTGTTGCAAAAACAAGAGTATCTTTATTCTGCTGATATTCATCTGCGTTTTGTGTAAGCTGCAGTTTATTTAATTCCAGAAGCTGGGAAAGCAGCATGTTGTAGCATTCTACAGTTTTAATGTAATAAGCTTCTATTTCTTTCTGATTGTTACCACGACGTGCAGCTACGGCAGTTCCCGAATAGTTTACGAAGGAATTACAGATTTGATAAACAATGTATTCTTTTTGCAGAACTTCGTTTTTAGAAGGGTTAATATTCATGTTTTCTATGGCAGTAAGAATTTTCTGGCGGCTGGCATAGTAATTATCAATACTTTCAAAAGTGTGGTAGTTTACATAGTTTTCCATCGCTTTTTCAGTGGCGGTAATGTATTGGGTAAGCGAGTCAAGTTGAGAGTTTGAATTATAAGAGTCGCCTAAAGTTTCTATGGAAGAAGTATTAATTTTAAGGGAAACATAAAATACAATGCTCATTAAGGCCAATGCAAGAGATACACAGGTCATAATTCGCCAGCGCAGGGATCTGTTTGCAATAAAAGAAGACAGTTTCATTTCTGACTCCTTGTTACCTGAACGTCGGCAGCAATGTAGCTGTTAGCGTAACCTTTTGTTTTAAATTCAAAAAGTTCTGAAATTGCTTCTTCTCCAATGCGTTCCGGGTTTACTGCAAAAAGTTCTTTAATAATTCCCTTATCCAGATAAAGCATACAAGTTTCATTTCCGCCAATTCCAATTACTTTTGGCTTAAGATCGTCCGGAAGTTCTGCAACTCTTTGTGCAATTTTGATTGTATCTTTTTCTGAAAGGGAAACAATTAAATCTATATTATCTTCTAAAAGAGAAATTTCCTCATCAAAAGAATAATTAATATTTGGATAAGCTTTAAGGCCTGACTGAATTGAGTTAGTAAGGTTTGAATAGTTAATAAAAATGGAAAAATCACTTCCTACAAAACGGACATTTCCTTCTGTTCCCAAGGCTTCCACAGTTTCAGATGCAATTTTTCTTCCTAATTCAGAATAGCTTAAACCAATGAAAGAAATTTGAGGAAGATTTGGAGAGTATTGGCCTGTGGTTACAAGAGGGATATTAACACCTTCATCATTACGGGGCGTTTCCAGTGTTGTATCAGGAGAGTCTATATAGGCAATAACCCCGTCTGCATTTACGAAAGAAGCATAATCCATGAGTTTTTGAAGGGAAACATCTTCTGCCTGTGAACTTGGTACATATTGTTCAACAACGGCTTTGTAAGTGTCGCTAAGTCTTTCGGCTCCCTGGTACACCTGACTTAAAAATAACTGGTTTTCATAGCAGCCCGTTACAATAATGTGATAGGTTCTGGCATCTGCACTGTTGTATTTTTTTTCATTTTGAAGGGATTTCATTCGGAAAAATGAAAAAAGAATAAATACAATACCTGTTATGAGAGATAAAGAAAGAAAAGCAACGAAAAAATAGATTGTCTTGGTTTTGTTATGCATCAACTTTTTCATAACCAAAAACAATTTCTCCTTTTTTATAATCTGCTTCTACATTGCCGCCTTTTTCCAGCTGGCCAAAAAGAACTTCATCAACTAAAGCATTTGCCAGTTTATCTTCTATTGTGCGGGCCATGTTTCTAGCTCCAAATTCTCTTGAGTAACCCTGTTCTGTAAGATAAGCAACACAGTCTGGAGTAACAGAAAGCATAACTTTTTTAGCAGCCATTCTAACTGCAAGTCTGCCGATTTCTTTTTCACAAACCAGTCGTACAACATCCATATTAAGATGATTAAATGGAATTACAGCATCAAGACGGTTTCTGAATTCTGGAGAAAATTCTCTGTTTACTGCTTCTGTTAATGTGGCTTCATTATCGCTGTCAGATTCTGTGCCAAAACCAATGCCTGGTCTTTCCATATCTCTGGCACCTGCATTACTTGTCATAATGATGATGCAGTTTCTAAAATCAGCTTTGCGTCCCTGATTGTCTGTGAGAATACCATAGTCCATTACCTGAAGAAGAATGTTGTATATATCCTCATGTGCTTTTTCAATTTCATCAAAAAGAACAACAGAATTAGGATTTTTTCTGATATCTTTTACAAGCTGACCACCTTCTTCAAAACCAACATAACCTGGTGGTGAACCTACAAGACGGCTAACAGAATGCTTTTCCTGATATTCAGACATGTCGTAGCGCAGAAGTGGTTCACCTAAAAGTTTTGCAAGACTTTTTGCCAGTTCTGTTTTTCCACAACCAGTTGGACCTACAAACAAATAACAGGCTTCTGGTTTTTCAGGATTTCTAAAGCCGGCACGGGCACGTTTTACTGCTTTACTTAAAATTGCAATAGCTTTGTCCTGACCGAATATTTCTTTTTGTAAAGTTTCATCGATGGTGCGGAGTTTTGATTTTTCTTCTCCTTCAACTGCATCAATAGGAAGTTTGGCGATTTTTGCAGTTACTTTTTTCATTGTAGCAACAGTAACTGTTCCGCCTTTTTTATTGATTTTCTGCCATGCACCAGCTTCGTCCATAAGGTCTATAGCTTTATCTGGTAATCTTTTTTCTGCAATATATTGAATTGAAAGATCTACTGCAGTTTCCAGACTGGCAGGTGCATATTTTACTTTGTGATATTCTTCGTATTTTTTCTGAAGTCCTTTTAAGATTTTTACAGTTTCATCTCTTGTTGGTTCAAGAATGTCAATTTTTTGAAAACGGCGGGCTAGGGCTCGGTCTTTTTCGAAATTTTTTGCATATTCTTCATAAGTTGTAGAACCAATAACCCTAATGCTTCCGTCTGAAAGGGCAGGTTTTAAAAGATTAGCCGCATCAATCTGGGTATTTCCATTTGTACCAGCACCCATAATCATGTGGATTTCATCTATAAAGAGAATAGTATTTTTCTTTTGTCTAAGTTCGTCTATAAGAGAATGAAGGCGTTCTTCAAAATCTCCACGGAATTTGGAACCGGCAAGAAGCAGTCCCATATCAAGACTGTAAATGGTAGCACCTTTTAAGAATGCAGGTACCTTGTTCTGTACAATTTTTTGGGCAAGACCTTGTGTAATGGCAGTTTTACCAACACCGGCATCTCCTACATGGAGCGGGTTATTTTTAGAACGGCGGCACAAAATCTGTATGGTCCGTTCAATTTCTTCTTCTCTACCAATAAGTGCATCGAAAGCACCATTTTTAGCCATTTCTGTAAGATTAACAGCAAATCTTTGTAAGCCGCCTTCGTTATTTGTTCCCATTTCTGGTGGAATACCAATTGCAGCACCGTTTCGTCCTGGCTTTTTAGTGCCATGAATACCTTTAATTTTTGTGATTGTTTCTAAAAGACGAATTTTATCTGTGCCGCAAGTTCTTAAAAAGTAAGAACAGTAGTTTTTAGATTCTTCGTACATGCTTACCAGTAAGTCTGTAACATCAAGAAATTCTGATTCACTGGAAACACAATGAAAAACAGCTCTGTTCATAACAGCCTGAAAGCCAGCTGACTCTACAGGAGCATTTGCCAGAAATTTTTCATTTGCAGCAGCCGAAACCACAGGAACTTTTGTTGCAATGTAATCTGAAAGTTTTGTAACCAGTTGGGCAGTATCACAACCACTTTCGTTTAAAAGCTGAATAACAAAATCGTTACGAAGAGCACATGCAAGAATGTGTTCTGGAGTGAGAAATTCGTGATGTGCATTTTTAGCTTCCAGCAGTGCTTCTGACAAAATTTTAGTAAGCATGGGGCTTACTTTCATCTGTTTTACAATGCCTTTCTGTGATTCTTCGCTACTCAACTTCTACCCTCAATGGAAATCCATTTTTCTTTGCAATATTTTTAGTAAGATTGGCTCTTGAAACTGCAATGTCAAAAGTGTATGTGCCAACAATAGCCGAGCCGTTTTCGTGAACAGCCTGCATTAACTGTTCAGCAATTTCTGGAGTTTTATTAAATACGGAAATTAAAACTTCTACCACAAATTCCATGGTTGTAAAATCATCGTTATAAAAAACAACATCTTTTTCTGGGGGAAGTTCTACCTGAAAATGTTCTGCAACTCCGCTTCCGGAATTAATTGATTCTCTATTTAATTCACTCATAATACAGAATATAGCACAAAAAAAGACCAATTCCAATAAAAAACAGGTATTTAATTATAATTGTGTTATAATACTGTTATGGCAAAAAAAAGATTTTCATTAAAATTTTCATACGACGCACCTGTTACAATAACCATGGCGCTGTTACTTTTAGTTCTTTTTATGATTGACTCTTTAATTATAAAAAGTCCGGTAATTGCAAAGTTTTTAATGGCACCAACAACTGCCAGCGGAACTGTCCCTTTTGCATTCTCAAGTCCAAAGGCTCTTTTGGGTGTCCTGCTGCATATTTTCAGTTATACAGATTTGAGCCAGCTTTTGTGTGATGTGGTCTTTCTTTTACTTTTAGGACCATTTATGGAAGAGCGCTATGGTTCAGTAATTATTGGCATAATGATTTTTGTTGCCAGTCTTTTTTCTGGTGTTTTGAATGCCTGTTTTTGTAAAGCCCCAGTTTCTGGTGCTGCCTGTGTAGTATTCATGTTGATTTTGCTGGATTTTCTTATGAGCCTTTCGAAAAAGAAAATAGCCGCAGCATCTTTATTTGCACTTATTATTTTTGTAGTGCGACTGGCAACTGCAAAATCTGAAAACGGTTTTGTTGATGTTGTGATTGTTATGGCAGGCGGTTTATGCGGCAGTTTGTTTGCTTTTATTGCTTCTCCAAAAGCCCGTCAGACAAGAAAAGAAAATTCAAAGAATTCATCTGGTTCAGG
>JAKSTH010000063.1 GCA_024402655.1 Treponema sp.
ATGCAGGTCACACAATTGTTGTTGATGGAAAGAAATATGCTCTCCATCAGGTTCCATCTGGAATTCTTTATCCAAACAAATCAGTATTTCTTGGATCAGGTATGGTAATTGATCCTGAAGCTCTTTTCAAAGAACTTCAGATGCTTAAAGACAATGGTATTAACTGGGAAGGTCGTGTATTTATTTCTGACCGTGCTCATCTTACATTGCCTGGTTACCGTGAAATGGATAAAGCTCGTGATGCAGCTAGAAAACGCCCAATCGGTACAACAGGTCGTGGTATTGGTACAACATACTCAATGAAATCTGAACGCGATGGTATTCGTGTTGGAGATTTGGATTGGGAAGAAAAATGGAATGACCTTGACGATAATGACAAAAAATTCCTTGAACAGTATAAAGACCAGCTCATTTCTATGAGAGTAAATATTGCTGCTAAAATGCACGAATTCAAAAATGAAAACATTCTTTTTGAAGGTGCTCAGGGTGCAATGCTTGATATTGATTCTGGTACATATCCATATGTTTCTTCTGGTGCTTCTGGTTCATACGGTGCTTCTTCTGGAGCTGGAATTGGTCCTAAAGCAATTAACAAAATCTATGGTGTATTCAAAGCATATGAAACTCGTGTTGGAAACGGTCCAATGCCATCTGAATTCGATGCAGAAACAGAAGGCGAACTTTGTGACTATGTAAGAAACACAGGTAACGAATTTGGTGTAACAACTGGTCGTCCTCGTCGTTGTGGTTATCTTGACCTTGTAGCTTTGCGCTATGCTTGTTTTGTAAACTCAATCGACAACCTTGTTCTTACTCATCTTGATATTTATGATGACATGAATGAAATTGAAGCATGTGTTGCTTATGATATCGATGGAAAAATCGTTACAGACTTCCCTACTTCAATTCCAGAATTGAACAAAGCAAAACCTGTTCTTAAAAAGTTCCCAGGATGGAAACAGGCAATTACAGCATGTACATCTTACAAAAAGCTTCCTAAGAACGCTAAAAACTATGTAGAATTTATCGAAGAATTCACAGAAACAAAAGTTGGTATTGTATCTGTAGGTGCAGATAGAAACCAGACTTTCATTCGTGAAAAAATCTGGCGCTAGTCACTTTATAAACTGATATTGGGAGACAGATGGTTTTATTCCTCTGTCTCCCTCTCTATTTAAGGGTTTGTGCATTGAAAAAAAATCGTATTCTTATCATCTTTTTAATTATTTTTTTGTTTGTTTCCTGCCAGTCTACAAAAACTGAATCCAATGGAAATGAAAAACCATCTGCTCCATCAAGAAATACCATGACATTATTATTTGCCGGCGATGTTATGGCTCATAATGTAAATTACAATATGAAAGATTATGAAATTATTTGGGATGGTGTTAGAGAAGATATTTCGTCCTGCGATTTTGCATTTGCAAACTTGGAAGCACCAATTGATACTACAAAACCTGCTTCTAACTACCCTAATTTTAATATGCCACAATCTTATGCCCAAGCAGCAATAAATGCCGGTTTTAATGTTTTTTCTTTATGCAATAATCACACAAATGATCAGGAATTATCGGGAATAAAAGAAACTACTAAGACCATGAATAATCTTAGAGAAAAAGAATCTGAAAAAGGAAATCAAATTTACTTTGCAGGTGTAAAAGAAAAAGCTTCTGATCCATATACTTATGAAATTATTGAAAAAAATGGCTGGAAAATTCTGTTTTTGCCTATGACTGAAGTTTTAAACAGACAGGTAGCCAGCTCATATATAAATTATACAAGTAGTAGTTCAACAAAAAGAAAAGATTTTATAGCTTTTTGTAAACAGCTTAGAGAAGAAAATCCTTGCGATTTGTTTATTTTATCATGGCATGCAAATGAGCCTGAATATACACGGATTGTTACTGAAACACAGGAAAACTTTTATCAATCCTTACTAGAAGCAGGTGTAGATATTATTTGGGCAAATCATGCTCATATTATTAAAGACAGAAAAGTTATGAAAAATGAATCTACAGGGGCTGCAAAAATAATAATGTATGCTAATGGAAATACTATAAGTGGACAAAGAACAAGACCTGATTTTACAAGTACAAATCCTATTGGTGAACGAGATAACACAGGTGACGGTCTTTTTTATAAAGTAACTTTCGAAAAACCTAAAAATTCAGATTCTGTTGTTCTTTTATCAACAGAAAACATTTTTATTACTACATATATTACTCCAGAACGAAATTACGTTGTTAATAAAATCGATGATGATTTTATTAATTATCTTAACGAAAATAATTTTTCTACCTGGGCTAAATATATTGAAAAAAGAAGAGATATTAATAACACATATACAAAGGAAATTATTGAATGGCAATAGATTATAAGTCACTCCCTGTTTATGCCCAAAAACAAAAAATATTAGATTGCATTGAAAATAATCAGGTTGTAATTGTTGAAAGTCCTACAGGCTCAGGAAAAACTACTCAGATTCCTGTTATTTTATATGAAGCAGGTTTTGCAAACACAGGAATGATTGGTGTTACACAGCCAAGACGAATTGCTGCTCTTTCTGTTAGTGAGTTTATAGCTAAACAACTGGGAACATCATACCCTGGTCTTGTTGGTTATAAAATGCGTTTTGAAGATCAGACAAATCAGGAAACAAGAATAAAAATCATGACTGATGGAATTCTTCTTCAGGAAATGAAGCTGGATCCATGGTTGTCAAAATATAGTGTTTTAATGATTGATGAAGCTCATGAAAGAAGTTTAAATATTGACTTTGTACTAGGGCTTGTAAAACGGGTTCTTAAAGAACGTCCGGAATTTAGAGTAATTGTTTCTTCTGCAACAATGAATACTCAAGTTTTCTCTGAATATTTTGACAATGCGCCAATTGTTTCTATAGATACAATAACCTACCCTGTTTCTGTAGTGTATGATCCAGTTCCAGGTGGAGCTACCACAACAACAGAAGCCGGTTCAGAATCAATTATCCGAAAAATTGCAAACACTGTAGACAGAGTTTTAGATAATAATGATGAAGGCGGTATTTTAGTATTTCTGCCAGGTGAAAAAATTATTAAAGATTGTGTAGACCGCCTTTACCATATGCCATTTGGCAGAAAACTCCACATTGTTCCTTTATATGGGCGCCTTGCAAAAGAAGAACAGGAAAAAGTATTTGAACCAGCTCCATCTGGTAAAAAGAAAGTAGTTGTTTCCACCAATATTGCCGAAACGTCTGTAACTATTAGTGATATTACCACAGTTATTGATTCAGGACTTTGTAAGCTTAATTTTTATAGTCCAAGAACTTTTACTTCAAGCTTAATTGAATCTACAGTTTCAAAGGCTTCATGTAATCAAAGAAAAGGTCGCGCCGGTCGTACACAACCCGGAACCTGCTATCGCTTGTATTCAAGAACAGATTTTGAAACAAGAGAAATGTATACAACAGAAGAAATTTATAGAACTGATTTAAGTGAAGTTGTTCTAAGAATGGCAGAGCTTGGAATTACAGATTTTTATAATTTTGATTTTATTGCAAGTCCTGGAAAAGAAGGTATTATTGGTGCAGTAGACACCTTGAATATGCTTGGTGCACTTGATTCAGACAACACATTATCATCTATTGGAAAAATGATGGTATATTTCCCTCTTGAACCAAGAATAAGCCGCATAATTGTTGAAGCTATAATGAGATTTCCAAATGCATTGTATTACTCTTTAATAGCTGCAAGTTTTCTTTCTACAAACTCTCCATTTGTACTTCCACCTAATGAAGAAATGGAAGCAAGAAAAGCACACCACCGTTTTCAGGATATGCAGGGAGATTTCTGTTCTTATTTAAATCTTTATGCTGCATATAAACAGACAGATAACCCTGAAAAATTCTGCAAAAAAAATTATCTCGATGCCAGAGTTATGGCAGAAATTGATAACATAAATGAACAATTAACAGAAATTGTAAGTGAAAAGATGGGCATACCTATTCCAAGAGAAAAAGGTTCCCTTACAGATTACCTTTGTTGTATTGCTGCCGGCATGATTCAGTTTGTTTGTATTAAAAATGGCCGTGAAAATTATCGTTCACTTACAGCTGATCATATCTGCATCCACCCAGGTTCTGTAATGTTTAAAAAAGATCCTGTATTTATTGTTGCAGGTGAAATTGTAAAAACAAGTAGAATTTTTGCGATGAGTGTTTCTCCACTTACAAAAAATCTATTAAATATAATTAATCCGGCTCTTTTTGAAAGACTTATGTCCTGTAAAAAAACTGACAACGATATGTTTAAGCTTAAACCGGAAGAAAAAGTTCAAAAACCTCAAACTGGCAAAAAACAAAAACCTACAAAACTTGAGCTTCAGCAGAAAAAACTTCTGGAAGAAAATGCAGAAAATACACTTTCCCTTGGTTCATTCCTTTTTGCTGTTGAAAAAATTAAAGGAAAGAAAACAGCAATTTTGCCAATTGAGCAGTTTATTCTTGCAGCATACCAGGAAAAAGATGAAGGTAAACTGAAAAATTGTTCTCAATTAAAAGGACGAGTACTTACCAGAGAAAAAGGTCTTTTGCTTGATGGTGAAAAACTAGAGCTTATACTTAAGGTAACAAAAAATCTGGATATTAATCCTATTTCAGAAAAGAAGTGGAATAGAAAAATGAATGTATGCATTCATAATCCTGTAGAAAAAGAAACTTTAATAGATTCTCTTGATATAATTTTAAGAACCGCCATTGCAAAGCAGAAAAACAAAGAATATGGTTTTATCAGCCTTTACAATGATGGAAATGGCAACTATTGGTATAAGGTTTCCCGAGGATTTACTACTGCATTAACAGAAACTCATTCCAGTCTTGAAACTTTGATAGAAGAAAATGTAGATTTCTCTAAAGAAGAAACTGAAAAAATTAATGCAGCATTAAGAAAAGTAAATATTCTCTATTGATCTTCAATTCCAAGCATTTTCTGTGCACGACTTCTGTTACCGGCATTTGCTTTTTTATCAAGGGCAATTGCTTTAACAGAAGCTTCACAAGATGAATATTTACCTGTTTTATACATATCAAGACCAAGACTAACAGTTGTAGCATCTTTAGAAGCAAGATATTTTATACAAACATCTGCAAAAGAAGCATTATTATATTTTGCTAATTCCTTTCCAACTGCATATCGTAATGTCTTTTTCTTATCATCCGCAGCAATAGAAGATGCAAGTTCTACAATTTCTTTTGTACCGTTTCCTTTTTCCTGCTTAAGTAAAACTTCCACAGCTTTAGAAACATTATTATCACTTGCTTTTTTATCTAATACCTGAGAAATAAGGAAATCATTTCCTTCTTTTACGTTCAACTCCCCAAGAGCAGTAAAACATTCATCTTTAATCACTTTTTCAGGATCATTTTTTGCACGATGTACCAAATATGGAACTGAAGCATAAAGTTTCATTTCTTTTGCACTGCGAATTGATTCCTGTCGCACTTTCCAGTGATCATCTCTAATGCCCTGTAAAATAATATTTTGTGCTACCAGTGATGATGGGAAATTTTTTATACCTTTAATAACATACTGTCTTAAGTTTGGATCTGTGGCACTAAAAGTTCTTTCTAAAACAGGAATTGAACGTTCATCTTCCATAAGTCCAATGGCTTCACAAGCATACATTCTTACAAAAGTATTTTCATCTTCATTATCAATAATATCTACAAGGCGTCCCCAGGTTTCTACAGCATGGAGTTTACCACACACTCTCATAAGATTTTGACGTCTTGGAATATCAAGATCATCACGTTCAAGATATTCTGCAAGATACATTGCTTCTTCTGGTCCACCAATTTCCCCAAGAGTTGAAAGTGCATCATTAAAAAAAACTTCATTTTCCTGTTCAATCATTGTTTTTACAGCAGGAATTGCTTCTTTAGTTTTTACAGCAGAAACATAAGAAAAAGCTGCTTTTACAACAGAAGTCTGTTCATCATAAGGATCAATTAATAATTCTACTGCATAATCTTCCAGACAAGGATCCTCTAATTTCTGAAAATAAACAAGGACTTTTTCTTTTATAGCAGAACTTTTTGTTTCCTGAAATAAATCATAAATTTCTTCCGAATAGCGTGGGTCATCATTTTTAACAAGATTATCAAGTAAGTCGCCAATTTCAGAAGCCATGCCAAATTTTATAGTATCACGATTTTTTCCATCAGTTTCTGCATTTTCATCTTTTGCAGCTGCAGCTTCGGCCTTTGTTTTATCCATAGATTTTGGTCTTTTTGATGATGGAATAGTTGCAGTTTGTGCAATAAGAGGAAGCATACAAAAAAGCAGCATTGCTGGTAAAATATATTTTTTCATTATGAATCTCCCATAAAAAGCAGGATTAAAAGCACCAGTAAAAATATCGTCATTTTTGTGCCTATTATTTAAATGAATTACCAGTCTTTTGGTAACAAACCTAAAATTATGAGATTACTTATTTTTTCCTGCATTAAAACGATTTAAAAAATCTATTCTATATTGTTCAAATCTATCTTCATTAATAGCCTGTCTGATTTCTTTAAGCATATTATTAAGAAAATAAAGATTATGATAAGAAGCCAAAATTGAACTTAAAATTTCCTGTTCCTTAAATAAGTGTCTAAGATATGAACGTGAATAAGTTCTACAAACTTTACAATTACATTCAGGATCAACAGGACCAAAATCATGTGTCCATTTTTCCTGTTTTATAGAAAGCATGCCGTCATGGGTAAAATAAGAACCGTTTCTGGCATTTCGGGTTGGAAGAACACAATCAAACATGTCTACTCCAGCCTGTACTGCATTAAGAATATAATCTGGAGTTCCAATTCCCATTACATATTTTACTTTTTCTTCTGGAAGATATTGGCAGGTATAATTCATAAACTGAGTAAACACTTCGGCAGGTTCCCCAACACTTAAACCACCAATTGCAATACCTGGCATATCTAAAGAGCTTACAAATTCTGCACTTTGTTTTCGTAAATCTTCGTGGAAATGTCCCTGAACAATTGGGAAAAGATATCCTTTGTAGCCTTCTTCTCTTTTCTGCTCCCACTCTTTTTTAGCTCGTAAAAGCCAGTCGCAGGTAACTTTAAGTGCTTTTTCAGCTTCTTTTCTAGGCTCATCATAACCGGTACAAACATCAAGCTGCATCTGAATATCTGAATTAAATTTTGTCTGAGTTTGAACTACATTTTCTGGTGTAAAAAAGTGATAGCTTCCATCAATATTACTCTGGAATTTTACACCTTCAGGATTAATTTTTCTTAATTTTGAAAGAGAGAAAACCTGAAAACCACCAGAATCTGTAAGGAAGTTTTTATTCCATTTAGAAAATCCATGAAGACCACCTGCCTCTTGAATTAAATCTGCACCAGGTCTTAAGTAAAGATGATAAGTATTTGCAAGAATAATATCAAAATCAATTTCTTCAAGAAAATCTTTTGGCATTGCTTTTACAGTGGCATTTGTTCCAACCGGCATAAATACTGGAGTCTGAACATCTCCATGTGGAAGATGAAGAACACCTGTTCTAGCTTTGCCATCTGTTGACTTATGTTTGATGTCGAAAATATTGTAAATACTCATATATAATCCTTAAAATTAATTACGCTGATATTTTAGCAAAATTATTGAAATTATCAAGAATACAATATCTGGGAACCAGGCACCCATAAAAGGAGTAAGGAACTGAGTTTTCGCCAGAACCATTGTACACATTTGAAAAACATAATATAAAACAACAGCAACAAGAGATAAACACAAACTTATTAAAAGTACATTTTTTCTTGTTCTGCCTGTAACACCTACCGCCAGCAATGCGGAAATCAGGAAAATAAAAGGAAATGCAAATTTCTTAAAATAAACTGATTGTGGTTCAAAATATGGAAGACCTGCTTTCTTTAAATGGTCAATATAGATTTTTGCATCTTTTACTCTTTCACTTTCTACATCCAAGTTTGCCCGTTTAAAAATTTCATAGGAATCAGTAAGCTGCTCAAGATATTTTGTTTCTGGAGATGTAAGTGTAATTTCATTATTTTCGTAAGTATATTGATTTGCACCAGATAAAACCCATCTATTTTCTTCTTCAGACCAGAAACCGTTATCTGAAGTTATTATGGCAAGTAGATTTTTTTCATCATCACGGAAAAGAAAAGTACAACGCTCAATAGATTTTTCTCTATCATAATACTTTTGAACTTTATAAATAAGTTTACCACCATCAGACTGTACAACAACGTTACTATTGTTATTAGATTTTACAGTTCCCAAAAGTTCATTTTGCAGTTCGTTTTTTTGTTTTAAAGAATCTACTACAAGAAAATCTTCCAGAAAAAACATTCCAAAAGAACAGATTACTGCAAAAATAACTACTGGAGCTACAAAACGAAGTAAACTGATTCCAGAGGCAAACAAAGCTTCCATTTCATTAGAAGAATATAAATCGCTCAAAATATAAGTAACAGAAAACAGAAAAGCAATTGGAGATGCATACCAGATAGTTTTTGGAACATATAAAAGCATTACCTTAAGAACAGATGCAGCTGGAGCATTCATTTCCATGTACTTGTTCAGATTCATAAACAAATCTACAAGATTCAATATGAGTGATACAAAAATCAATGCAATGAGAAAAAAAGGAATAATTTTTCTTAGAATATATTGAACCAGTTTCATCTATTTTTTCAGCAGGAATAAGCCAAGAATGACTCCCACTCCTCCTACCAGAATATTCGGAATCCAAATACACCAGAAAGCATTCATCTGATTATATACAACAAGCATTTGACCATTTATCTGCATTGCCCAATATAATACACAAATTATGATTCCAACAAAAAGTCCCATAGTAAGACCATTGTTTTTACCAAATAAAAAGGCTACAGAAAATGCAAGTATTGAAAAAAACAAAGATGCAAATGGAATTGAAAACTTTTTATAATATTCCATATTCCACTGATTTACCTGATAATCATCTTTACCAGAAACTTCTATTAATTCTTTTATACTTTTTTTCAAATCTGAAGATGTCATTTCCGAAGGAGAACTACCTGTAGAGCTTGAAAAAACTGTATCAAAAATATTCATAAGAATTTTTTCAGAGGACATAACATCATAATTATTTGGAGACCGTTTTTTTGTAAACATTACAGGCTCAGACATGTTTAATTGAAGCAAAACACCAGCATCCTTTGAATCTTTTAACTGAGATTCTTTTGCAACAATTATAGTTTCTTCACCATTTCCTTCCGGATTAAAAAGGATAATATCAGACACTACATCATTATCTACATCACCAATAACTACTGTTGTATTGCCAATCATTTTTACAGAATTTGGTTCCAAAACAATAGTAGGATTTGATCTGGTAATATCAAGGAAAAGTTTATTATATTTTATGCGTGAAAGTGGCATAAGATAATCGTTGATAAAAAATGATGCCAGGGAAATTATAAATCCTAAAAGAAGAACCGGAACTAAAATGTATCTAAAACCAAAACCAGAAGCACGAATAACAAGAATTTCGTTATCACTCATCATGCGGCCAAGACACATTAAAAAACCAACAAGGGTTGCAAAAGGTGTTGTCTGGGCAATAAGGGCTGGAATGCTATAAACCATTATTAAAAATACATCTTTAAATGGAGCTCGTTTTGATAAAAGCTGTTCACCAATAAGAAGAATCTGATTCGCAAAAAATATTACAAAAAGAAAAAGAAAACATATTACAAAATAGTATAAAAGTTCCTTAAAGATATATTTAAGCAGCACCTTACTTCCAGGTGTATCTTTAGTTTTTTGAGGAGCAATTTTATTTTTGATTAAGGTCAGTTTTTGAATAAACTGTTTATACCCCTGTTGAACCGAAACCACCCTTTCCTCTTTCTGTTTCAGACAAAGAATCTGCAGCATTAAACTGAGCCTGAATTACAGGGCTTATAATAATTTGAGCAATACGGTCATGATGATTAATTGTAAAATCCTGTTCACCAAGATTTATTAAAATAATCTTAAGTTCACCACGATAATCGCAGTCAATTGTTCCAGGAGTGTTTAAAACTGTAATACCATTTTTAGCAGCAAGGCCAGAACGAGGTCTAACCTGAATTTCGTAGCCATCTGGAATTTCAAAGAAAATACCTGTTGGAATCATAGCAAATTTGCCAGCAGGAATTGTTACACTGTTTTCTGGTAAATAAGCACAAACATCTGCACCTGCAGCACCAGCTGTTTTATATTCAGGAACCACAGCACCGTCTAAAGCTTTATATTTAACATCAATCTTATTCATACTTATATTATACTTGATATATCTAAAAAAAACTACAAGCCTATTCCCAAGTTAGTCTGCCGTCCCCAGAAACTGGAATCTGTTTTCCAAGATAAGTTGGTTTTGCATGAAATGTTACATCTAAAAAAGCTTTTACTCTTGCAAAAACTTCCCTGCAATTCCACTTAAGATGATTTCTTCTTCCAAAGTTCACCCGTTCAGGAGCAATATATCCTACTGCATCTAGTCCAAGCTTTCTTGCAATATAAACTGATCTGTAAATGTGAAATTTCTGAGTAACAATACAGCAGTCTGTAACACAAAAAACATCACGACCCCTGTACATTGTTTCATAAGTGCTGAATCCTGCATGATCCATAAAAATCTTTTCTTCCGGCAAAAGCTGCTTTTTTAATACATATTTACGGGTAGCATTTACTTCATCATATTCTTTTGTACCATGATCCCCAGAAACAAGAAATTTTTCCGCCTGTCCGTTATGAATAAGTGCTACAGCCCCATCAATTCTGTCACGCAGAACATCAGAAACATTTCCTGAAACATAAACCGAAGCTCCAGGAACAACAGCAGTATATTTATAAGGAACCTGACTAATATCTTCATAAACATACTTTTTTGAGAAGTTATATATGTATAGATTTATAATTAAGACAAATAATAAAACTGCTGCAAATAATTTTAACAGCAGTAAAAAAAGTTTCTTAAAGGTAAAAGGTTCTTTCTTTTTAGCATTTTTTGAACCTTTTACCTTTTTTGATTTTTTTCCACCCATTTCCAAATTATACCACATATGATTAAGTGTATACATTAGATATGGCAAAATTATGGCTAAAATTATTTACGACTGATTCTTTTAAATAATTTTACCAGCAAGCCGATTTTTCCAAAAAGCAGCCAGTATAATAAAGCACAAATTGCAATTAAAGGAATACCATAAATAATAAGATAAACAACAATAACAAGTAGGCCTTCGAAGAACTGAACAATATTTACACCCATTTTTCTAAAATCTTCTTTAATGTCAGGCCAGTTATATCCAGTATCAACAAATCCAGTTGGAAGTACTGCATTAATATTAATAGTAGAATAATCAATCTGATTTGAAAGCCGTTTCATTCTGCCTTCCATTGATTCCAATTCTGTAACTACATTATTAAGCTGGCGTTCAATATCGAGAAGATCTTTTACTGAAGCAGCCTGTTTTAAGTAATTTTCAAATTTATCCTTAAGAATTTTCTTTGTATTAATTCTTGTTTCCAGATCATAAAATTCTTCTGTAACATCATTAGCATTCTGGGAACGATTTTTAACTTCGCCTAATGTTCCAACATTGTTCATTGCATTTTCAAAATTAACAGAAGGAATTTTTATTTCAGCAGAATAATTGTTTTCTGAAAGATAAGTATTTGTAATATAACCACCATATAATTTCGCATAATTTTGAACCTGCATTTCAATTGAATCAAAAGATGGTACGTTTAGATTTACATATCCATTTTTAATAAGTTTTCGTTCTACACCTGCTGCAGGAACTTCTACACTTTCTTCCATTTCGTAAGCAACATCCATATCAGCAATTTCGTTATTTACTGTAGCTTTTCTCATAGAAGACATTGTTATTCCAGAATTATAAACAGCAGCTTCCTGAGGTTCAGCATATGCAAGATCTTGATATATAGCTGAACTTTTTTTAGCTGATTTTCCACAAGAAATAAATAAAATACTAAATACAACCGCCATAAAAAATAAAATCTTTTTCATTTTATACCTCTTATAACAATATAATAAATTCCATTATGATTTGTTACACATCACTTTCAAAACCAATAAAAAAACGCAGATAACTATAAAGTCATCTGCGTCCCATTATTTTTATACGTGTTTAGATACGTCTAAAAAATTATTTCTTTTCTTCTTCAAGTGCATCAATGTAAGAAAGGTTCAAGCGTCCCTGTTTGTCAACTTCAAGGAGTTTTACAGGAATCTGCTGTCCTTCTGAAAGAACATCTGTTACCTTGCTTACGCGCTGGCGTGAAAGTTTAGAAATGTGGCACAAACCTTCTTTTCCAGGGAGGATTTCAACAAATGCGCCGAATTCCATAATACGTTTAACTGTACCCTGATAGATTGTTCCAACTTCTGGATCTTCTGTAATGCCTTTAACAGCTTTTTTAGCAGCTTCTGCAGCAATTCCAGTTTTTCCGTAAATTGTAACTGTACCATCATCGTCAGTGTTGATTGTTACACCGTACTGAGCACAAAGAGCTTTTACGTTCTTTCCGCCTGGTCCAATCAAAGCACCAATTTTGTCTACAGGAATCTTCATTGTAAGAATCTGTG
>JAKSTH010000064.1 GCA_024402655.1 Treponema sp.
TCGAGAGATCTCTAGGAGATATGGATTAAAATAGAGATTTCTCCATTCCGCTGCGTTTCAGTCGAAATGACAAAACGTTGTGTTCAAGTCGAGATGACAGGGCTATCTATTGATACATATTTTATTTCCATGTATTTTTATACCATGTTTAGTGATACACATTTTCATTTTCATATGATGGTTACAGAACGCGGGTTGGATGGGGCTGAAATTCTTACTCAGCTGGCTAATCGGGATTTTAAATTTGGGCTGGACATTGGTACTCGCTGCGATGATTTGGCAAGACGACAGGATTGTGTAGAAAAAACTATCTGCCAGATGTCAGATTTTTCTGCAGCTCATAAAGCAAGACAATTTATGTATTTTTCTGCTGGAATCTGGCCTGATGTAGGAGAGATTCATAACAGAGAGGTTGCTGTAAAAACTTTGCGTCAGTCTATTTTAGAAGCTTCTCAGTCAAATGATCAGGATACTCTTAACCGAAAAATTGTAGCCATTGGAGAATGTGGATTAGATCATCACTGGAATCCAAGTGGGGCAGACGGTCGCTGTGAATCTGATTTTGACGAAGCAACTTATAAAGGGGAAAAAGAACTTTTTCAGATGCAGCTGGAACTGGCAAAAGAAATGAAACTTCCTGTTATTGTTCACAGTAGAGATGCTTTTGAAGATTCTTTGGACTGCTTAAAAAATGTTGGTTATCACAATGGAATTATTCACTGTTACAGTTATGGCATAGAAGAAGCCAGAAAATTTCTGGATTTGGGATGGCACATCGCATTTGGAGGCGGCACCACATATACCAAAAAAGCAAAAATGGAAGAAATGAAAGATTTGCTTCGTTTTGTTCCAGATGACCGTTTTCTTTGCGAAACCGATGCTCCATATTTAGCTCCAGTACCATATCGCGGACAGTCTAATTCTCCGGTGCTTGTTGAAGAAGTTTACAAATTTATTGCAGAAATTAGGGGTCTGTCCCCTCAGTCATTAAGCGACCTGGTAGATTCCAATATTCAGGAATTATTTTTTGGAATTCGCAACAAAGATATTTAGAACCTGAAAATTATGCTGCCTTTTATTTCGATTTTTGGTATAAAAATTCCTCTTTACGGTTTGTGCATTGCAACAGGGCTTCTTATTGCGGGGCTTTTATGTTATTTAATGTGCAAAAAGAAAAATCAGGATTTTCTCAATTTTATTTTAATAAGTACAGTTGTTCTTGCTGCCGGTTTTACTGGTGCAAAGCTTTTGTATATTCTGGTTACCTATCCTGTTAAAGATTTTTTCAAAATTACTCTGTCCCTTTTGTCACATAAACCAAATGCACAGCTGGCTTCAGGCTTTGTGTTCTACGGCGGACTTATACTAGGCGTACCCGCATATTTTTTGGGAGTCCATCTTGCAAAATGCGGCACCTTTGAATACATAGATTATTTTGCATTTGCCCTCCCTCTTGTCCACGGCTTTGGCAGATTAGGTTGTTTTTGCGCCGGTTGCTGCTATGGCATTCCCTACGAAGGCATACTTGCAGTTCATTATACTAATCCAATTTCCTCTGTCCCTACTGACATAAGTATTTTCCCCGTACAACTGATAGAATCTTTATGTCTTTTATCCCTGTCCCTTTTGATTCTTTTTTTATTCCGCAAAGAAAAAAAACATCTGTTTTACATTTACCTTTTTTCCTACTGTGTAATACGCTTTATTCTGGAATTCTATCGTTTTGATTCTGAAAGGGGAGTTATAGGTCCTTTTTCTACATCTCAGGTTATAAGTATAATAGCAGGTGTGTGTGGAGCAATTGTTTATGTGTTCCTTTTTATAAGGCAAAAGAAATTGTCTAAAAATGCAATTTCGTGATATATTAACTCAACTACAATAAAGGAGATTGAAATGGAAGTAGCAGCTTTAGTATTGGGTATTATTGGTCTTGTTTGTAATGCATTTGGTGCAGAAACAGTAGCAGGACCTATTTGTTCTGTTCTGGCAATTATCTTTGGTGTAATTGGCATGAAAAAGAACTCAGATAAAAAGGGTATGGCAAAAGCAGGTTTAATTCTTGGTATTATTGGCCTTGTATTAGGAATCCTGATATTTATTGCCTGTGCAGCATGTATTGGTGTTGGCGTTGCAACTGCTGCCAACACTCCAGCATTCATGGATTTTATTAACAGCCTTTAATCTGTTTCAACAGAACTGTTATCCGTTAATCAATTTATCAAGTTCACTGGCTGCTTCTTTTGCACGACCAGCCAGTGTTCTTAATGAAGCGGTCTGCTGTGAAAGTTCCATATTATTTGCAATAATATCTGTAACAGCAGATTCTGCTTTTTCTGCAGAAATTGCCAGTTCGTTCATGTTAGAAGAAACTTCCTGTGCAAAGGTATACTGCTGCTGAGTTTCATTTTGAACAGTTGAAGCAGATTCTGTCATAAGGTTTGTGGCATCTTTAATGCGTGAACCAGCCGATTTCTGACTTTCCATACCTACTACAGATTCGTTTACAGTGCGTGAAGCAGTTGTTGCTTCTTTTGCCGCATTTTCCATACCTTTTTTAATTTCTTTACCAAGCTCAAAACTAGAAGAAATGTTTTCATCAATCACAGTTACAATATCATTAATTCTTTCAGACTGATTGTTACTTGCTTCTGCCAGCTTTTTAATTTCATGGGCAATTACAGAGAAACCTTTTCCTGCAATACCAGAGTGAGCGGCTTCGATAGAGGCATTCATAGCCAGCATGTTAGTTCGTCTTGAAAAGTCAGAAACTACTTTTACAATAGCCATAATTTCTTCAGAAGAACCTTTAATATTTTCCATAAGAGCAACAAGTTTGCTAATATCGTTACTACTCTTTAATGTAAGTTTACCAAGGGCATTACTAAAGTTAGCTGCATTTTCAATACCTGCAGAAACCTGATTGACTCCTTCAATCATCATGTTTGTTTCAGTTACAGTTGTTTTTACAATATTTCCTTCGTGTTCAACTTCGTCTCTAATAATATTTACAGAACCCAAAAGTTTTTCTACTGCAGATGATGTGTTTTTTACAGCCTCATTCTGTTCAGAAATAAAAGAACCAATCTGATTTGCCATAGTTGCAGATTCATCTGCTGCCTGTGCTACGCTGGAAACTGATTCATTAAGGTGATTCGCAATATTGATTGTTTCAATAGAAAGAATCTTTGCTTTTTCCATAATTTCATCAAGTTTTTCCTTTTGTTCCGAAGTCTTTTCTGCAAATTCGTTAATAGAGCGTCTGTTGCTGATTGTTTCCATTGTAACAACCACGAACATTCCAATATTAATAAAGAAGAAAGAGAATCCCTGAAGCCATGCAAAAGGCATTTTACCCATTGCCTGGTAAATAATATCGTGAACACCAAAAAGAAGACCTATACAAATAGCAATTAAAAGAGTAACAGCATAACGGTCTTTCTTTTTCGCATTCTGAATAAGAATAACTATAAGATAAATAATTCCGGTAAAAACTGGTGCCAGAGAAAGTGTGAATAATTTATCAAGGAATACAGAGTTTGTTGTTGAATAAATATACAGTCCAAGGAAAATGATGTTTACAACAATGGTAATAATTCCAAGGAGTTTACCACTTCTACGGAAGAAGTGATTAATAAAGAGAACCAGTCCGCTAATACTTAAAAGCAGACAATATTTTGACAGTGCCAGCTGAATATTCATTGGTAAAAGCAGAAGATTAGAAGCCATATCAAAGAAGTACAGAGCAATAGCAATAAGTGACAAGCTAAAGTATGGACTGGCTTTATCTTTATTGTTACCAATCATTTGGAAAAGGAAGTAGAAGCCTAAGAATGCACAGATTGCGGCCATCATAAAATACATGGAAGTATTTAAGAAAGTCTGCAGTGTCTGAACTTTATAGTAACGGTCTGCATTTGAAAAAGTAAATTCTTCAAAATGACCGGCACTTAAATCAGTTTTACATTTAATGGCAACAGAAACTGTTCCGTCTGCCATAGCCCAGTCTGGAATAAGAACTATAGTATTTGCAACATGGTTAATTGTAAGTTTTGGAGTTATAGTTCCATGTGTTGCAACAAGAATACCATCGAAATAAACTTCCATTGCAGCAGAACAGCGACCAGTTTCAAAATAAACAGGCTGATTTTTAAATTCTGCAGGAACATGAATATCGGCATACATCCATACCGACTTGTTCTTTGGAATTGGCATAAAGCCTTCTGGTTTAAACTCTCCGGCATTTACAGGTACATCTGCAATGCTTTTTGGTGTAGACATAGTTACAGAATCAGTAAAATATTTCCAGGTTGCGTCTACAGCAATCTGTTCAGATTTTGCACTTAAAGGTGCAATTAATAAAATGGCTGCAATAGCCATAGAAAAAAAACGTCTCATGCCAAATATTTTAGACCTTTTTCTTTTAGTAGTAAACATTTATAAATTACATCTTGCATAATTTTTTGTTTTTGTGTATGTTATATCCATGCTCTGGGGAATTAGCTCAGCTGGCTAGAGCATCGGCTTTGCAAGCCGAGGGTCAGGGGTTCGAACCCCCTATTCTCCACCTATTAAAGACTGAATCTTTTTGGTTCAGTCTTTTTTTTATGCCCATAACTTTATTCCATTCAGCATCTATTTATTCAATTTTCATCTATTTTTATTCCGTGACATATATCATTCCCTCTCTTATACTGTAGTTATAATAGGAGACTACCATGACATTAGATTGGGAACAGTATTTGAAAAAAGCGAGAGAAACTGTAGCAGAAGGATGTGTACTTATCAAAAATGAAAATAATGTACTCCCTCTAAAAAAAGACTCTAAAGTTTCAATTTTTGGACGAATTCAAAATCATTATTATAAATCTGGAACTGGTTCGGGAGGCATGGTAAATGTTTCCAAAGTAACTGGTGTTTTAGACGCTCTTAGAGACTGCCCTGAAATTCAGATTAATGAAGATCTGGCTAAAGTTTACTTGGATTGGGATAAAGAGCATCCTTTTGATAAAGGCATTGGCTGGGGAAATGAACCTTGGAGCCAGCTGGAAATGGAAGTTTCAGATGAACTTGTAAAAAACGCTGCTGCATTTAGCGACACTGCTATTGTTATTATTGGTCGTACAGCCGGTGAAGATAAAGATGCAGGTCTTACAGAAGGTTCTTATCTTCTTACAAAAATAGAAGAAGACATGCTGGCAAAAGTAAGTGCCAATTTTAAAAAGGTAATCATTCTTTTAAATGTTGGTGCCGTTGTTGATATGAGCTTTATGGAAAAATACAATCCTGATTCAGTTATGTACATCTGGCAGGGTGGTATGAACGGTGGAGAAGGAGTTGCAGACTTATTAACTGGTAAAGCAAATCCTTCTGGAAAATTAACAGACACAATTGTTTATAAAATCAGCGATTATCCTTCTGATAAAAACTTTGGTGACGACACCCGCAACTTCTATCAGGAAGATATTTACGTTGGTTACCGTTACTTTGAAACTTTTAATAAAGATGCAGTTCGCTATCCTTTTGGTTACGGTTTGTCTTATTCAACTTTCCAGATAAAAGCTGCAGAAACTAAAAAAGACGAAAAATCAGTTACTTTTGAAGTATCAGTAAAAAATACAGGAAATTATGACGGAAAACAGACTGTTCAGTTTTATGTAGAAGCTCCACAGGGTAAACTTGGTAAAGCAAGCCGCAGTTTGTGTGGTTTTTATAAAACAAATGTAATTTCTGCGGGAAAAGAAGAAACATTTACTTATACAATTAATATGGCAGACATAGCTTCTTATGATGATTCTGGTGCTTCTGGCTTTAAGTCTGCCTATGTTCTGGAAGCAGGGGATTACAATTTCTATATTGGGGACAATGTTCGCAATGCAGAAAAATCTGGAACTGTAAATATTGCTAAAACTGTTCTAGTAAAACAGATGACTCAGGTTCTGGCTCCTACAATGGAATACACAAGAATGCGTCCTGTTTCACAGGGAAATGGTTTTAAGGTGGAATACGAAAAAGTTCCAGTGGCTGAATCGAATATGGATGAACTCCGTGCTTCTAAAACTCCTGCAGATATTCCATACACTGGTGACAAAGGTATTAAACTTGTTGATGTTCGTGACGGCAAAAATACAATGGAAGAATTTGTAGCTCAGTTTACAGATGATGATTTGTGTTGTATTGTCCGTGGCGAAGGTATGGGAAGCCTTAAAGTAACTTTAGGTACAGCAGCTGCATTTGGTGGTGTAAATAAACACCTGGCAGAAATGGGAATTCCATGCGGTTGTTGTGATGACGGTCCTTCTGGTTTGCGTTTGGACAGTGGTGTAAAAGCTTTTAATATGCCAAACGGAACTTTAATGGCTTGTACTTTTAATCCTCAGTTAATGACAGATTTATACACTTTTACCGGTTTGGAAATGAAGTATCAGAAAATTGACTGTTTGCTTGGACCTGGTATGAATATTCACCGCCATCCATTAAACGGCCGTAACTTTGAATATTTTTCCGAAGATCCACTTGTTACCGGAGTTATGGCAGTAAGCCAGCTTAAAGGTTTGAACAAATCTAATGTAACTGGAACTATAAAACATTTCTGCGGAAACAATCAGGAAAAACGCCGCCATTATATAGACAGTGTAATTTCAGAAAGAGCCCTTAGAGAAATCTATCTTAAAGGTTTTGAAATGGCTGTAAAAGAGGGTAAAGCTACTACTGTTATGACAACTTACGGGGCACTTAATGGAAGATGGACTGCCGGCAGTTACGATTTGACAACAACAGTTTTACGAGAAGAATGGGGCTTTAAAGGTTTTGCCATGACAGACTGGTTTGCCTGCATTAATGAATTTGGAAAACCACAGGACAGAACTAATTTTGCAGCAATGGTTCGTGCTCAGAATGATGTGTATATGGTTGTTCCAGACAGTTCTTATGCATCTACTGGAGACAATCTGGAAGAGTCACTTAAAAACGGAAGCCTAAAACGTGGTGAACTTCAGCGTTGTGCTGCAAACATTTGTGATTTCTTAATGAACAGTAATGCTTTGTCAAATCTGTTGAATGAAAATGAAAAAGTAGAAATCATCAATCGTCCAAAAGATGTAGATGATGTAGAAATCCCAGAAGATTTACAGATTTATCATGCTGTAAAAGAAATAGAAATTCCACTTACAGAAAAACCTTCTGTAAAAGGTGCCAACTTTATTTTTGCCCTGGAAGCAGAAATGCCAGGAGAAGTAAGAGTAACATTAACAGGTTCCAGCGAATTAAGTGAACTTGCCCAGATTCCTTGTACATTGTTCTATCAGGGAATTCCAATTGCATCTTTCACATTCAATGGTACTGGCGGAAAAGATGTAGATGTAGTTCGTCCTGCAAGAATGTACTCACCTTATGCAGTATTCCGTTTAAATGTTGGACAAGATGGCCTTAAGCTTAAATCTCTGAAAATTGAGTTTATAAGCAAAGTACCAGAAACAAATTACAATTTCTAATTAAAAATAAGTATAAAGCAGCCATTGTGGAATAACTACAATGGCAAAGAAAATAAGACTTATCCAGGTAAAGGTTTTTATAAATGACATAGCCTTGCCTGGATATTCTTTATTATACAGACGAAGGTTAATTACACTAGCCAGCGAGCCAATAATCGAACACAATCCTGCACTATCCAGACCATAAATTAAAGCTTTTAAATTAGTTGTAAATGGCCATAAAACAATACTTGCCGGAACATTACTTATAATCTGACTAAGCAAAATACTCCATGCATATTCGTGTCCTGCAACACTGTTCTTTAAGAATTGTGAAATTGCAGGATTCTGGCAGATTGAGGAACTGAATACAAAGAAACAGAAAAATGTAAGTAAAAGTACATAATCAGTTTTTACAAGAATCTTTCTGTCAAAAATTAAAAGACTCAGTGCCACAAAAAGTGTGACAAAAGGCCACCAGGTAGTTCTGGTTACAATAGAAGTTATAACTACAACAAACAAAACTAAATAAAGAATTCTTTTAAAACGACCTTCTTTTTCCCATGGTGTACATACATCTTTATCTTCAATCTGCAATGCTTCTTTCTGATCTTTTCTAAAAAGAAATGTAATAAAACAGAACAATAGAATTGCACTAAAAATCCAAAGTGGCAGCATCATAAGTATAAATGAAGGAGCAGAAATCCCGCTCTGGCTGAATAAAAACAGATTCTGAGGACTTCCAAATGGAGTAAGCAAAGAACCTCTGATTGCTGCAATGTTTTCAAAAGTAAGAACAGGCAAAATATATTTTTCTTTATTTCCTGCTCTAAACAAAATTATTGTAATTGGAACAAAAATAATTAATGAAACATCGTTTGTTACAAACATAGAAGTTAAGAAAACTGAGTATACCAGAAAGCAGGTAAGCCATTTCATGGTAGAAATTTTTGCAGTTCTTTTAAGAAGTGGCGAAAATATATTTTCTTTTTTAAAGCCTTCCAGAACAGAAAGCAGCATAAATAAGGTTGCAAGGGTTTTCCAGTCAATATTTTCTAAAAGTGCCATTGTTGGTGGTGTAATAAAAAGGGAAACAATGGCTGCCAGAAGAGAAACCGAAAGCATAAGTTCTTTTTTAAAAAGTGCAATAATTTTCTTAAACATAAAAGTGATTCTGTTGAGTTTGAATATAAAAAGCAAGTGGTGTAGTATATTAAGAGAAAATAAATTTATATATTTATAAAAAAAGGAATGTAAAAATGTTTAAAAAAAATCTTTATTTAGTAATCCTATCTGTAATTATTAGTGTCTGTATTTCCTGCAGTAAAAAGCCGGAATCTTCTGTAGATCCAAAACTTATGGTTTCTGACATTCAGATTATGCAAATTGATTTGGGGAATGGAATTTTAAAAGATTTGTATGACCCAGAGCCTTTTGAACAGTTAAAGCAGAATATTTTAGACAATAAAGTAACACAAGAAGAATGTGTTATGGAACTTAGAAAAATTATTTCTTCATATAATATAGTTCATTTAAGTATTTATCAGCAGTTCAGCAATGAGTTGTTACCAGAGTATGCCGATTTAGTTTTCATGCATTTTGATGATGGCCTTCGTGTTGGTCTTGGTTCAACTAAATATAAAAAATATATGGGCTGGAAAGTTCTGGAAATAGGAAATCTTCCGGTGGAGGAATTTTTAAAGATATACAATTCATATTTCAGCTATGAAACTGATTCTGGCCGAAAATATTCAATTCATCAGCAAACTGTAGACTGGAAAGTATTACGACATGCAGGCCTTTTAAATAAGAATGGAACTCTCACATTAAAAATCCAGTCAGATGAAGGTCAGCAAAAAACAATAAAATGTTCTTCTACTAAAAATATTTCTTCATCAACTTTATTTTCTGTAAAACCAAATAATATTACTTCCAGCTACATGCATTCAGCTACAAATAATACTGTGGAACTGGACCGTAATCAGGAAAACAGAACTTTCTATTTTCAGTTTTATGGAATTGGAGAAGATAGAATCAATAACTATAAACAGAGTTTAGATTCCATGATGGAAGAACTTGGTTCTGGTGCTTACGATACAGTTGTTTTTGATTTACGATACAATGCCGGCGGTTCCATAAACAATCTTATCAGCTATGAATCCCAGCTTTATAATTATAAAGATCAGTTGAGTAACTATAATCTTGCAATTGCTATTTCGGGAGAAACTTATTCTGCAGCTTGTAAATATGTAGATTATTGTGTTTCTATTTTCCCTGATATAAAAATCTTTGGTGAAGAAAGCGGACAGGCAATTTCAAATTACACCATGGTTATTCCAGAAACTTTAAAACGCCTGAATGCAAACTTTATCTTTCCATTCGAAAAGGATTCTATGCCAGCTTTGGAACAACGAGCCCAGGATGTTACTCGTGGAATTATTCCGGATATTGAAGTTAAAAATACTTTTGACGATTTTATGAACGGCCGCGATGCAGTTTATGAAGCAATTTCCCAATACTACAAATAATCCATTTTTTCTGTTAAGATTATAAACATGGAAGAAAAAATCAGAGCCGGACGAAACAGAACTATTACACTAAATCAGGAAGAAATTCCTCATCTTAAAGAACGCTTGATTACAGCTGATTTACTTGAAACCTGCACTTCCTTTGAAAATAGAACTATTAATGCTGACATTTTGATGGCGCTAAAATATGTTCCAGATGATTTTGCAGATTTAATTATTATTGATCCGCCATATAATCTTACAAAAAATTTTAACGGTACTGTTTTTAATTCCCGTTCCGAAGCTTCTTATGATGAATATCTTGCAACCTGGTTTCCCCTTGTTTGTAAAAAGCTTAAAGCCAACGGAAGTCTTTATATTTGTGGCGACTGGAAATGTACATCATCTTTGCAGCGGGCTGTAGAAAAAGAATTAACAATTTTAAATCGCATTACCTGGCAGAGGGAAAAGGGGAGAGGGGCAAAATCCAACTGGAAAAACGGTATGGAAGATATCTGGTATGCTGTAAAAAATCCAGATGATTATTATTTTGATGTAGAAGCTGTAAAAGTAAAAAGAAGAGTAATTGCTCCTTATACCGAAAACGGAAAACCAAAAGACTGGCAGCAAACTGAAGAAGGAAATTTCCGTCTTACATATCCTTCAAATTTCTGGGATGACATAAGTATTCCTTTCTGGTCTATGCCGGAAAATACAGATCATCCTACTCAAAAGCCTGAAAAACTTTATGCAAAACTTATTCTGGCTTCTTCTCGTCCTGGTGATATGATTTTTGATCCATTTTTAGGAAGTGGAACTGCCAGTGTTACAGCAAAAAAACTTGGCCGCCGTTATTGCGGAATTGAATTAAACCAGGAGTATTCTCTGCTTTGTGAAAAAAGATTGGAATTAGCCGAAACCAATAAAGAAATACAAGGTTATAAAGATGGAGTCTTTTGGGAAAGGAACTCAGGAAAATAATAAATCAGGAATTACTATGAAAAAAGCATTTTTAATATTGATTTTAACAACTTTGACAAGTGTATTTTTTGCACAGGAACAGCAGGAAAAAAGCGAAACTGAAAGACTTATGCTTCAGTGGGAACAGAAATATGGTGATGTAAAACATCTGGAACTGCCAGATTCGTTTCTTCAGTCTTTTGATTTAAACGATATTATTTATTTTGGAAAACCAAGTGTTTGGAGCAAAATTGAATATACAGATAAAATTGAATTTATGCAGAAGGGAAAACCTTTTAAGCTGATTAAAGAAGCAATGGGAACCAATGTTTTTTATCAGTATAAAACAACTTTCCGTGTAATTGACCATGAAGGTCAGGTAGTTCAGCTTCTTGATGTAGAGTCAGATGAACCTGCAATGTATATTTATGACTGCGACTTTGACGGATACCAGGATTTGCTTTTACCATACGAAGATGATGATGGTAACAGATCTTACACAGTTTATTACTGGAGCAATGTACAGAAAAAATTTAAAGCAGATTCAAGAAGAATTAATTCGCCACAGTTTGATCCAAAACATAAAAAAATTGTAGAAAAAGAAACTTATGCAAAAGGAAGTTTTAGAACCTATATCTACACAATTTACGAATTCCGTTTTGGTATTAAAAGATTTGCCGGCAGTTACAAGTTAAATTTTGTATTGAACAATAATCAGGAACCAGAAGATTTCAGTTTTGTTTTCTGGGAATCGGAAGAAGCAAAAAGAACAAAACTTGGTGAATATATGTACGAAGCTCCATCTATTGGTGCCTTTACAACATTTTCCGAAGATGAAAAGAAAACAGTCCGCAAAGAATACAATAAAATGATTAAAATGCTGGCACTTTTCTAGCAGATTGTTCAAAAGCCAGATATGGAAAAAATCTATCTTTTAATGAATAAACCAGCAGGCTATGTTTGTTCTGCCGTGTCAGATTCACATAAAACCGTTTACAGCCTTTTACCCCAGGAACTGCAGCAGCTGCTACAGGCAAAACGGGGCGAAAAAATCCACACAGTAGGCCGCCTGGACTGCGAAACTTCCGGCTTGCTTTTATTTACAACCGACGGAATTTTTTCAAATCATCTTACAAGACCAGAAAGCCATGTAATAAAAGTTTATAAAGCCTGTTTAAGAGATAAAGTTTCACTTTCTGAACAAGAAGATTATAGGGAAAAGTTTCAAAACGGAGTAATGCTTCCTGCAGAAAAAAAAGCACCAGAACAAAAATCGGGACCTGCTAAAATAGAATTTTTAAATGATAAAGAATGCCTTGTTACAATCAGCGAAGGAAAATTTCATCAGGTTCGCCGCCTTTTTCTTGCAGTAGGAAATGAAGTTCTTCATCTGGAACGGCAGCAGCTGGGACAACTTATCCTTAATCCCCAATTACCTTCCGGCAGTTACCGCTCCCTTATCCCAGAAGAAATTACAAGTCTTTATAACCAATAATTGATAAAACAAATTTTATGTTTTATAATTAATACTGTTATTAGAAAGTAAAAAAGTGTATCTCCTGAGTTTTACGGAGTTTATTTTATTTTTTTAGGAGTTTTCTAAATTATGAAGAAAGCAAAAAAATTGTTTGTAGCAGTAATGTTGGTTATGGCTGCTTTTATGATGTCTGGCTGTGCGTTGTTTGAT
>JAKSTH010000065.1 GCA_024402655.1 Treponema sp.
GCATCAAAATACAGAGCATCTACAAATGGGAGTTCTGCAATTTTCTGCACAATAGTTCCTAAAACTTCTTTTGGAAGCATAGCAAATCTGGCTGTCATAACATCTTCTGAAACTACAGGGCGCAAAACAAATGTTGCAGTCTCTGCAGTGGCCGCATATGGTAAATCAATTGTAAGATGCTGGAAAATCTGATCATACCAACCAGTTTTATGAAGCTCTGTTAAAACAATATTATCTACTTCGCGAAGCTGATCCAAACGACGGCGATCACAATATCCTTCCTGCAATCGTAAATCTTCATCTTTAAGTTCTGGTTTCTGATAAAGTTTGATAACTGTTCTGTTTGCATATTTTGATGCGTTTGTAATTGTTGAAGAGCAGGCTTCTATTTTTTCACGCTTACCAGGGAAATGTCTGATTCCTTTTGCAGCAGCTTCTGCACCAAGTGGCCATTCTTTTTCTTTTGCTGGTCCAAAATCAAGAAGAGCTGGGAAACGATAAGTTCTAAAATCTCCCTGAACACCAACTGAACGAACTGGAAGAACACTTCTTTTGAGATTTGCACTGCAATTTTCACAGAACATATCCAGTTTAATAGATTCCAATTCTTTTTGTGCCAAAGGAAGTTCTTCTACATCCTGAGCCTTTACTTTTCCATCATTACAAAGCACATTAATAGAAAGTCCAGGCCCTGGGAAAGGATGACGCATTACAAGTTCTGCTGAAAGTCCAAGTTTTTTACCGATTGCGCGAACTTCATCCTTGTATAAATCTTTAACTGGTTCAATAATCAGACCTTTTGCAATCAAATCCTGAATTCCCTGAACACGGTTATGATGAGTTTTAATTGTATTAGAGTTTTTTGTTCCACCCGACTCAATAATATCAGGATAAAGTGTTCCCTGTGCCAGCATCCACTGACTTTCATCAAGATTCTGCTTTGCAACAACTTCATTGCGAACTGTAATAAAGTTTTCACCAACTGCCATTCGTTTTTTCTGTGGATCAGTCAAACCTGAAATTGCTTTTAAGAAACTTTCAGATGCATCTTCAACAATGAAATTATTAAATCCAAATTTATGATATGCATCTGCAACATTAGCTGATTCATTTTTACGCATGAAGCCATTATCAATATGAAGACCAAGTACTCTTTCCTGTCCCAAAGCCTTGTTCAAAAGTGCAAATGTAATTGTTGAATCAACACCACCACTTAAAAACAGAAGTACATTTTTTCCTTCTGCTTCTTTTTTAATGTTTTCTAGAATTACCTGAAGAACAGTATCCTGATCCCAGTTCTTTTCCATGCCACAATAATTTGCAAAGTTCTGGAAAATCTGATTTCCACATGGAGTATCTTTTACTTCACAATGACACTGTAAACTAAAACGCTTTTTAGCAAGATTCTGAGTTGCTGCAAACGGACAATCCTTTGTAGAACCAACAACTTCAAAACCATCTCCTATCTGAAGAACTCCATCCTGATGGCTCATCCAAACCTGCTGACTTGGTTCAATTCCTTCAAAAAGTGGAGATTTTACTGCAGGATTAAGATTAAGAGTGGCAAATCCAAATTCCCCAACATCAGCTTTTCCAACTTTTCCGTTATAACCAAGCTGAACAATGTAATGACCATAACAAAGGCCAAGAATTGGAATATCAAGATTTAAGATTTCTGAATTAAATTCAGGTACTTTTTCATCATATACAGAAGAAGGTCCACCTGAAAAAACAATACCTTTACAATTTTCAAAAACCGATAAATCGGTTGAAGGAAGTGCTATTTCTGAATAATAGCCCAACATACGGAAACGTTTTGCAATTAAATGTGCATACTGGCTTCCAAAATCTAAAACAACAATCTTTGAACGTGACATAAAAAGAGTATAACTTATTTTAGAATAAATTTAAATAACGATGGGGACAGGGATAAACTGTAGTGGAACAGTTTTAAAAAGCAATTTATAATGAAAAAAGGAAGGTTTTCATGAAAGAAATTGTTTTAGGATCAACAAATATAAAATCACCACAGAACGCATTTGGTGCATTACCAATTCAAAGAGATGACACAGAAACTGCAGTAAAAATTCTGCGCAGAGCATATGAAGGAGGCATGACATTCTTTGATACAGCCAGAGCCTATTCAGATAGTGAAATCAAAATGGGTATTGCTCTTAGCGATGTACGTAAAAACATTCATATTGCCACTAAAACCATGGCAAAAACTCCAGATGAAATGAAAAAACAGCTGGAAACATCTCTTACAAATCTAAAAACAGATTATGTTGATATTTATCAGTTCCATTGTGTAGACCAGTGCTATAAACCAGGAGATGGAACTGGTATGTACGAAACAATTCAGAGCTTTAAAGACCAGGGAATGATTAAACACATTGGTATCACAGCACATAAAATCGGAATTGCTGAAGAATGCGTAAAATCAGGGTTGTATGAAACAATGCAATTCCCTTTCAGTTATCTTTCAAGTCAGCGTGAAATTGATTTAGTGAATCTTTGTAAAGAAAAAAATGTCGGTTTTATAGCCATGAAAGGTCTTGCCGGTGGATTAATTACAAATTCGAAAGCTGCTTATACTTTTATGACCCAGTATGATAATGTTCTTCCAATCTGGGGAATCCAGCATATGAAGGAGTTGGAAGAATGGCTTTCTTTTATGAATGATTCTCCAGTTTTTGATGATGAAATGCGCGCTTTTGTTGAGGAAGATAAAAAATCTTTTGGAACAGATTTCTGTCGTGGATGTGGTTACTGTATGCCTTGTCCTCAAGAAATAACAATTAATCAGTGTGCTAGAATGAGTCAAATGATTCGACGTGCTCCAAGTGCAGGATGGCTTACAGAATTCTGGCAGAACGAATTCAAAAAAGTTCCTAACTGTACAAACTGTGGTGCCTGCAAGAAAAAATGTCCTTACGGCTTAGATATTCCAACACTTCTGAAAAAGAACTATGAAGATTATCAAAACATTTTAAGTGGCAAAACAAAAGTTTAAAAAAAATTATCCCTGTCCCCATCGTAATTTAAATAACGATGGGGACAGGGATAAATCGTAAAAAATCAAAATTCAGTCTATTCTAAGACAACTTTTCCTTCATTTTTACTAGAAGTCAAAACAAACTTACCTTTCGAACCATTAACATCAGCTTCGTATTCACCCTTAAAACCTGTTACTTCAACATAACCATTGGCATCTGTTGTTAGGGACAGGGATGTGTGCCATTCTTCTTTAATCAAATGATGCAATCTTTCATAAGAAGGTTTAAGAGAACCATCTTTTCTAATTACGCCACTTGGAGCATTAAGCCAGGCCCCATCGCCATAATCCCAGTTTGAAATTGCTGTAACTAAAGGATGATTTTCAAAAAGATTTCTATATTGCTGTTCCAAAGCATCAGCCTGCATCTGTTCATATTCAGGTGTTGCAGCATCATCGTCGTAATGTGCATCCTGAAGGTCTGTAATTTCAGGAGCAACAAGAGGCCCCGCAACAATTGTATTTTCTGTAAAGTGAATTGGAAGCCCAAAATGTTCAAAACGAGACAAAACTTCATCCTGTTTTTCTTTACCCCAGATTCCCTGATGCTGATGAGATTGAAGTCCAATAGTATTAATTGGAGCACCAGCATTCAAACATCCATCTATCAAAATCTCATAATTAGAAGACATATTAAAATCATTAATTAAATATGTTCCTTCTGGATTTGTGTCATAAGCTGCTTTAAAAACTTCTTTTACAAGACCTACACGTCCCAATTCCTTACAGATTCTTGTAATGGCGTTATCGTATTTATCGTAGATAGGCATAATAACTACTTCGTTAATTACATCCCACATATCAATAACACCTTTAAAATCCCCAACATCTCTTTGGATGCGTGCAAGCTGCTTTTCAATGATAGTTTTGTTATCGTAATTCATAAGCCAAGGCACGCAACCTGTATGCCAGCAAAGAGGATGTCCCTTAACTTTTACACCTTTACTCTGAAGGAATTTTGCAGCTGCCATACGTCCGTTTGTATCAGGTTTTCCTTCTTCTGGTTCATATCCACCCCAATAAAATGGGAGAGTTCCATAATTGAACAGACCAAGCCATTTCTGCATTCTGTCTTCAAGAACAGCTCTGTCTGTAATTTTTCCAGAATCACCTGTTAAAGATCCATTTCCGTTGTGAACAGTTGGTCCTTTTGTATATGGAAGAGCTTCAAAAGCCCCGCAGCCAAATAAAAATTCATGATTTGTCTGATTTATAGAAACTTTTGTATTAACTACAGGTTTACCGTCTTTTCCGATTATCTGTATTTTTGAAGTCGCCTTTCTATGTGCTAAATCTGCCACGTTATCCTCACTTTAATTTTTGATACTTTAATTCTATCTCACATTCCTTCATTTTGTTGAACTTATATACATGTAAATTGAATAATTCTATGTAAGGCTGAGGATAAAATAATAGTAAAACGAAAGGGACAGGGATAAATGTTTTCAGAATGAAAAACATTTATCCCTGTCCCCATCATGATTTAAAAACTAACCCAATCAGCTAAACTATTCAGCTTTAGATTTCTTTTCTCTTTTTATGAAATAGAACACATAACCCACAACAATTAATGAAACACCAATAATCATAAGCAGTCTTATTAATCCGCCTAAAGTGTGGTTTGCATCAAGATTTGTGAAACCATATGGATAGTAATCATCCTGAATTGCCACAGGTATCATTCCACCATTTGCATTTCTAAATGTTACGGCTCTTAAAATAACGAGGAACCAGTAAATTACAGGTACTACAACACCAGCAAATGGAAACCAAACCTTGTAGTTTTTTTCATCAAACAAACATGTATCTGCAATTGTGATAATTGGAAGAAGGAAATGTTTGAATGTACTTCCTAAAGTCCAGTAATCTTTCATCCAGATTTTATCAGGAAGAACAAATGCAGAAACAACAAATGTTGCAATCATTAAAATATTTGCTGAAAACTTTAATACCATTACAGCATTATTCTGAACCAGTTTCTTTTCTGAAACAATAAAAATACAAAGCGCAGAAGCTAATGAAAACCAAACTGACCATGTAGTAAAATATAAAGTTACAGGATGTCCGTCACCATTAAAGGCTGCAATGTGATCTGTAAAAGTGAGAATTGTCGCAACAGCAGCAACAACCAACCAGACGATTCTAAAAACACGTTTAAAAGAATTAGTCATTTAATTACCTCGTATAGATTGATATTACATTTTTACAACTTTATTTAATACAATTTTTTTACATTCTTCTAAAACAAGTTCAGCAACTGCCAGCTTGTAAGCCAGACGGTTTTCCTGAGCTGAAAGTTCTACAAAAAAACTTTCCTCTCTGTTTTCTGTGGAAATGGCAAAATAAACCTGACCTGGAACAGAAGCCTGCTTATTTGCAGGATCTATATTTCCCATTGTGCCGGTTACTCCAATTCCAATATTGGCCATAAACTTATTTCGGCAGACTTTTGCCATGGCCATGGCTGTTTCTTTAGAATAAACAGAATACTTTTCTATTATTTCTGCAGGAACTCCCATCTGAATTTTTGCACTATTACTATAAGTGACAAGTGCGCCCTTAAATATAGCCGATGCCCCTTGGGTATCAGTAATCAAAGATGCAATCTGTCCAGAAGTCGCACTTTCCATAGTAGTAATAGAAAGCCCTTTTTCTATTAAAAGCCGGGTAAATTCCTCATACTTTTTTCGAACAAGTTTTTCATCCATATTATTTCTTAGTAAAATCCTTTGGAGTAAATAAGCTCATAGATTTTTCAGAAGCCCGTCGCCTGCGTTTTGCCTCCACAGAGATTTCCACTGGTGCAGTTTCTTTTCGTATGAGAATATCATTTACAGAGTTTACATGAAGAGAATAAAAAAGATTTCTTTCAGCCAGAACATCTATAACAGTAAGCAAATCTTCAAGCCCAATACCAGCCTTCTTTTTGCCTTCTATTCCTGTATTCTGGCGAATCTTTTTAGCAAGAACAAATTCCGTGTAACTAGCTTTTTCACTCATCTGTTCCATTGCTTTTAATATTTCTTCCTGAACAAGATTCAATCTGTCTGCCATACTAATAACTATTTATTTTTCAACAGATCACGAATTTCTTCCAAAAGAACAGCTTCATCAGATTTTACAACAGGAGCAGGTTCTTCAGGTTTAGCTTCTTCTTTCTTCTTAAATTTTTCAAAAAGACGAATCACAGTAAAAATACACAATGCAATAATTAAGAAATCAACTATTGTCTGAATAAAATTACCATAAGCAATATTTGCTTCACCAATTTTAATCGAGAGTTCAGAAAAATTAAGACCACCAATAATAAGACCAATTAAAGGCATAACAATATCATTTACCAGACTTGTTACAATTTTTCCAAAAGCTCCACCAATAATAACACCCACAGCCATATCAACAACATTTCCGCGGGAAATGAATTTCTTAAAAGCGCCAAGTTCTTTACCGGCAGCATTAAGTCCATCTTTCAATTTAGCCATACAATACCTCTATCCCTATTTTATAGGACAAAGGGGACAGAGTAAATTGTTTTTTTTATATTTTTCAAGGAGATAGATGATCTCATCCCCTTAAAATTTTTTCTTGTTTTATAAAATAAAAAATATTAAAATTAAAGAATCTTAATTTTTGAGGGAGACAATGAGTAAACCTAAAAAAACAAAAAACATTGCTTTTATCAATTTTGCACTTGGAATGGCAGGACGCATTCATCTTGCAAAAGTAAAAAAAGCATCTAAAAATTCAAAAAAGGCATCTGAAAATACACTCCGCGGTATTCTTGAATATGCAAAAGATACTGAATGGGGAAAACTTCATAACTTTGCACAGATTCTTGAAGCACAAACAACAGAAGAACTTTACAAAAGATGGCAGGAAAACGTTCCTCCTCAGGATTATGAAGATTTGCGTCCATATGTTGAAAGACATAAAAACGGTGAAGAAAATCTTCTTTTCCCAGGAAAACCAAAAATGTATGCCACTACAAGTGGTACAACAAAAGAACCAAAATGGATTCCTATTACAAACGAATATTACGACAATGTATACAGTAAAATGACTAACATCTGGTTGTATACATTCCTTATGCACAGAAAAAAATGTTTCGAAGGTCCAGCCATTTCTATTGTAGGAAAAGCAATTGAAGGAGCCGCTCCAGATGGTACAGTATATGGTTCAGTTTCTGGTGTAACCCGCCGTGATATCCCAGAATTTGTAAAACCAATTCATTCAGCACCTGCAGATGTATTCGATATTAAAGACTACACAGCCCGCTATTACACAATCATGCGTATTGGTATTGAACAGAATGTTCACATCATCATTACTGCAAATCCATCAACTATTGTAGAAATGCAGAATAATGTAAACCAGTTCTTCGATGATTATTGTAATGATATTGAACACGGTACATTAAATGAAAAACTGGATATTTCACCAGAAGTACGTGCTGCATTACAACCAGTTTTCCATCCTAATCCAGAAAGAGCCGCAGAACTCAGAGCTCTTAAAGAAAAATATCCTGTAATTCTTCCAAAACACTATTGGCCAGATATGCAGATTCTTACAACCTGGAAATGTGGAAATACCGCTGTTTACATGGAAAAATTCAAAGATTCTTTCCCAGAAAAAATGCTTTATCAGGAATTCAGTTACTTTGCATCAGAATGTAGAACAGGACTTGTTCTTAACGGCAAAAGTGATACAGTTCTTTTCCCACATATGCATTATTTTGAATTTGTTAAACTGGAAGATTTGGATAATCCAAATAAACGTTTCTATCAGATTAATGAATTGGAAAAAGGTCAGAGATATTCTATCTTTGTAACAACTTATGCAGGTCTTTACCGCTACAATATGAATGACTTGATTGAAGTAACAGGCTTCTATGGAACAATTCCTACAATTCAGTTTATTCAAAAAATCAACGGTATTATTTCTATGACTGGTGAAAAGATTCATGAAAGACAGTTTATAGAAGCAGTTCGCCTGGCAGAAGAAGAAACTGGTATTAAAACAAAATTCTTTGTTGGTTTTGCTGATGTACAGAATTCTGTATATCACTTCTACTACGAATTCCAGCAAATAGACTTAGAAGATGATAAAGTACAGCAGTTCAACAAAGTAGTTGATAAAAAACTGATGGAAGTAAACTGCGAATACGAATCTAAACGAGATTCTTTAAGAATTGCAGAACCTATAGCTCATGCAATGCAGAAAGATTCATTCGAAACATACAAGGAACGCTGTATTCTTGCAGGTGCCCGCGACGGTCAGTTCAAATTGAATCTTTTAATGCAGGATGAAAAACGTCACGCAATGTTTAAAGAACTTGTTAGAAAATAATTTTCAGGTCACATATAAAGGATGCATTAGATGATTCAAAGTATTTATCAGGTTCCAGAATATAAGCAGGAGCAAATCAATGCTGCAATTGCAAAAATTATGGCAGACCAGAAAATTGCTGAACAGCTTAAGCCTGAAATGAAAGTTGTTATAAAACCAAATCTTATTATGGCAAAACCAACTTCCATTCCAGCTACAACTCACCCGGCCGTAATTCGTGGAGTTGCTCAGTGGCTTAAGGACCAGGGCATTCAGAATATCATTCTGGCAGAAAGCTCTGGTGGCCCATACCTTGCAGAATATATGAAAACTGTTTACAAGGTATGCGGCATTTCAGAACTATGCGATGTACTTACTTTGAATATGGATTTTTCATCCCGTACTATAAACTGCCCAGAAAATTTTAAGAATCATTCTTTTAATTTCATAACACCAATTTTGGAAGCAGATTATATTATTGATATATGTAAACTGAAAACTCACGCCATGACAGGAATGAGTGCCGGAATCAAAAATCTTTTCGGCGTTATTCCTGGTCTGGAAAAACCACAGCTGCATTATTTGTGGCCTGATATTGAAGACTTTTCCAACATGCTGCTGGAAATTGCACAAATGGTAAAACCAAATCTTACTATTATAGATGCAATTGATGCCATGGAAGGAAACGGTCCAACAGGCGGTAATTCTCATCCATTAGGATTGCTGCTTGGTTCCACAGATCTTTACACTCAGGATTATTTTGCCGCAACAGTTATGAAGCTTAAACCGGAAAACATTGTTATGGTAAGACAAGCAGTTGAAAAAGGCCTTGCAAAACCAGAAGAAATACAGCTTTCCGGAGATCCACTTCCAGAAAATCTTACCCAGTTCAAAATTCCAGATTCCATGGCCCTGGATTTTTCAACTATGCTTCCGGGACCTTTTGGTAAACTCTTTGCGAAAGTTGCTTCAAAAATTCTTAAATCATATCCAAAACTGGAAAAAGAAAAATGCGTGGGTTGTGGAAAATGTGCAGAAAGCTGCCCTCAGCAAATTATAAAGATTAAAGACAAAAAAGCTGTTTTTCCAAAAAAAGGCTGCATTTCATGTTTCTGCTGCCAGGAAATGTGTCCACTAAAGGCCATTTCTGTAAAAAAAGCATTTTAATATAATCTTTTAAGCAAGGCTGTAACCTTCTTTTCTATTTACCAGATGAATATATTCTCCTTCACCTTTCCAGGCCTTCATATTATGAACAGCAATGTTTAAAATATTTTCTGTAGTCTGGGCCAAATGATATCCACCTGTAATATGAGGTGTAAGTAAAAGGCCAGGTACAAAATACAGCGGATCTTTTTCTGGTAAAGGTTCAGTTTCACAAACATCAAGCCAGATTCCTGCAAAATTCTGGTAAACTTCCTTATCTAAAAGACATTTTGTATCTATGGCAGTTCCCCTTCCTACATTCATTAAATAAGAACCCTTTTTACAAGCCATAAGAATCTCTTTATTAAAAAGATGATAACTTGTTTTTGTTCCAGGCAAACTCAACGCAATTACATCTGCTTTGCTAACCTGTTCCTTAAGCTGGTCAGTACCATAAACTTCATCCAGTTCAGCAGGACATACATTACTGCGGTTTCTAATTCCCACCAGAGTACATCCAAAAACTTTCATTCTTTTTGCAAACTCCAGACCAATGTTCCCTGTCCCCACCAGCAGAATTCTTTTACCTGCAGGAGATTCAACAGGTCCCAAATCACTCCACATCCCAGTTTTCTGCACATCAAGATAGCCGGGAATTCTTTTCATCATAGCAAGCAGCATTGCAATCATATATTCAGAAATTGCATGTCCATAAGCACCAGTTGAACAGGTAAGAACTGTTTTTTCAGGAACAGCCCCATCTACAGCATAAGCATCTGCACCAGATGAATTAAGCTGCACCCATTCAAGATTTTCCTTATTCTTTAATAAAGGGACAGGGACATTTCCCACAAGGGCATTCACTTCGCCAAGCATTTTTTCAGTAACTGCAGCAGAATCTGTAAAAATACATTCGTAATTTCCCGCAACCACACAAAGTTTCTTTTTCTGTTCCTCATTAAATGGAACTGCAACCAAAATCTTTTTCATATTCATATTAAAAATTATAACACATCTTTTAATAGAATTTAAAAATGAAAAGGAAACAGGCTCCAAGATACAACTAATTTTTGAAATTCTCTAAAAGTCGATTTATAATATTTACTATGAACGAATCGATAAAAAAAATCACACGAATTCCATTAGTTATTAGAATCTTAATTGGTCTTGTTATTGGAATTATTCTTGGACTTACTGTTCCAAATATTGAATTCATTGGTATTTTTGGAAAACTTTTTATAAGCGCCTTAAAAGCAATCGCCCCAGTACTTGTGTTTGCTTTAATTACAAGCTCTTTATGTGATGCAGGAAACGGTATAAGTTCCCGCTTTAGAACTGTTATTCTTTTATATCTTGCAAGCACTCTGATTGCAGCCCTTGTTTCTGTATGCGGCAGTTTTCTTTTCCCTATCTCTGTCCCTTTAGACATAATTGCAGAAGATGCAGTTGCTCCTCACAGTCTTACAGATGTTTTTACAAATCTTCTTACAAGTATGGTTCAAAACCCAATTTCTTCTCTTGTAAATGCCAACTACCTTGGAATTTTAACCTGGTCCATTCTTCTTGGCCTTGCTTTAAGAAAAATTGATTATCCTACAAAATCTGTTATGAAAGATTTGTCTACCGGCATTTCTACAATTGTCAGCTGGATTATTCAGTGCGCTCCACTTGGTATTATGGGTATTGTTTTTACAACTGTAAGCACAAATGGTCTTGGCATTTTTGTTTCATACGGAAAACTGATTATTCTTCTTGTTGTCTGCATGCTTATTCAGGCACTTATAGTAAACCCTTTGATGGTAGCCGTTTTATTAAAACAGAATCCTTATCCTTTAGTATTTAAGTGTCTTCGTAATTCGGCCCTTACAGCGTTCTTTACAAGAAGTTCAGCTGCAAATATTCCTGTAAACATGAAGTTATGCGAAGACCTTGGACTTGATAAAAACTATTATTCAGTGTCCATTCCTTTAGGTGCCACAATCAACATGGATGGTGCTGCCATAACAATTGCAATCATGTCTCTGGCCGCAGCTCATTCTATGGGCATTCATGTTTCTTTCCCAGTAGCATTACTTTTATGTATTGTTTCAACTTTTGCAGCATGTGGAGCTTCTGGAGTAGCCGGTGGTTCTCTTCTTCTTATTCCAATGGCCTGCTCATTGCTTACAGTTCCTCAGGATGTTGCAATGCAGATGGTAAGTATTGGGTTTATTATTGGAGTAGTTCAGGATTCTCTTGAAACAGCCTTAAATTCTTCAAGCGATGTACTTCTTACAGCCACAGCAGAATTCAGAGAAAATCTTAAAAACAAAGCAAAAGCTAAAGAAAACAGCGAACTTAAAGGAGAATAATATGGCAAAAGCATGTACAAATAAAAATACAGGAAAACCACTTTCAGCATATGCTACAGAAAAAGAAGCAAAAGAAAGTGCCAAATACTCTAAAAAAGAATTTAAATTAGATTTATATCCTTACAAATGCGAAAACTGCGGAAAATGGCATCTGGCACCAAAAGCTTCTAAAATAAGTGTGAAACAGAATGCCTGTTCATGCACAGATACAAAAGGAAAACCAAAAGCACTTTACGCAACCAAAAAAGATGCAGAAAAACAGCTGGCTAACAGTGAAAAAGAACAGAAAGTAAAATTGTATATCTTTAAGTGTCCTGAAAAAAAGGGATATCACTTAACACACCATGCACCAGAAGAATACAAGAATGTTCCTGCAGCAAAAAAAACT
>JAKSTH010000066.1 GCA_024402655.1 Treponema sp.
TGATTTAAACCTATTCTTTTTTGGCTACTTTTTTCGCAAGGTATAAGAATGGTGTATCTAACAAGCTGGTCACAATGTAAATAACGTAGCATGCCCCTGTAATGGCAAAAAGTTCTGGCAATGAATATATGCCCCAGAATGCGCCAAAGTTAAAAATCACAATGTTTATAAGCTGAGAGAACAGAGTCGAAAAGTTGTTTCTGAACCAAAGATATTTGTCGTGACTGCCGGTTTTCTTTTCTGTAAGATCCCACCATTTGTGATAAAGCCATACATCAAATGCTTCTGAGACTGCATATGCAATAAGGCTGGCAAGTAACATTCTTGGAGTGTTAGAGAATAAGGCCTGTACTGAAGGCATAGCCCAGTCATCTCCTGCTGGAATGTAATGAGTCCACATAAATGAAAGGATGATGAAAAGAATTGTTGTAATAATTCCTGCAAGAACACCTTTGTTAGCTTCTTTTTTACCGTAGATTTCTGAAAGAATATCTGTAGCAAGGAAACTGGATGCAAAAAGGGTATTTCCCAATGTCTGATCCATACCAAATGCGTGAACAAGAATTGTTACTTCGATATTTGCAAATACAGCGCAGATACCAATCCAAGCAACTAATCCACCTTTTCCAAACAACTTAAGGAAAAGTACAGTTGCACCAAAAGATACTAATAATGAAACGATTAATAGTAATTCATTCATAAAATTTTACCTCCTATATGGAGTCCTGGTTTTGTTTAACGACAGGAAGGACCTCGAACTGTCTTTATGAATGTTTGAGTAGATTACTGTTAAAATAAAAAAGGGTCAAGATAAAAATCCTGACCCTCTAATTTACTAAGCAAAATTAGATCTTGAATAATCCAATCTCTTCTGTAATCTGTTCGATACTATCTGTAACTTTGCCGGAAATTTCAGAAAGAGCAGCACCTGTTTTATTAATTTCTTCGGCACCAACATGCATTTCTTCAATACCACGCTGAATAATATCGGTTGCATCCTGAAGTTTTCTGATTTCACTAAGAATCTGTTCATTGCCTTCTGTCATTTCTTTAGAAGCAACACGAACTTCTGTTGTAGAATCATTCATGCATTGCAATGCATCGATAATCTGTTTTGAACCAGCCTGCTGTTCTTCCATAGCAGAAGTAATTTGTGAAATAATTTCACTTGTTTCTGTAATGCTTGAAGAAACTTCTGTAAAGGCCTTGTTTGATTCAACAGATACAGCAACAACTTCTTTAATAGTATTCTGGATTTTAAGTAATTCAGACCCAATTGTTTTAGACTGAGCTGTAGAAGTTTCAGAAAGTTTACGAATTTCATCTGCAACTACAGAGAAACCTTTACCAGCTTCACCTGCATGTGCCGCTTCAATTGCTGCATTCATGGCAAGAAGGTTTGTCTGGTTAGCAATATTTGCAATGGCTGCATTGGCATCTAAAAGCATTTTAGACTGAGCTTCAATCTGAGTAATTTTTTCGTTGGCATTTGCCTGAGTTTCAATACCAAGATTTGAATGCTGTTCCAATACAGTAAAGGCTTTAATCATTTTCTGAACAGAATTGTTTACTGCATTAATGTTTCCAATCATCTGTTCTACTGCTGCAGAAGCCTGCTGAACATAATCAGATTGAGTAGAAATCATTTTTTCCAAAGAACCAATGTTGTTACTGATTTCATTTACTGCTCCAGCTGTTTCCTGTACTGAACCAGCCTGAGTATTAATCTGATTTTGTACTCCTTCAATATTTGCAATAATTTGAGTAATGGAAGAAGTAGTATTTTGTGTACAAAGCTGAAGACTTTCATCAACATTTTTAAGATTTGTGTTTGAATCCATAAGGTTACTGACAATATTCTGGAGCTTTTCAATAAAAGTATTAAATCCATTTACTACATCTCCAATTTCATCATTTGTAGCTTTTGGAAGTCTTTTTGTAAGATCTGCGTGACCACTTGAAATTTCCAGAATTGAATCTTTTACAAAACGCAAAGGTTTGGCAATAATACCCATTAGAACAATACACAGTATAGATGAAAGAATAACTGCAACTGCCAGTATGACGAAAATCATAAACTGAATTGTTTTAAGAGATTTGAAATAGTAATCGTAAGGGGCTACTGCAAATACTGACCAGTCTGTTCCATCAATTGGCTGATAAGAAGAAATAAGATGAACATTGATTGCAGGGTCAACAAAATCTACCTGATTAGATTTTCCTTCAAAAAGTTCATTCATAGCTTTTCCAAAGTCTGAATTTGGATCCAATTCCCCAGTTTCTTCGCCGGTATTTGGATTTACATTTGCTACAGTAGTTTGAGTTGCCCTGTTTATAACAGACGGATGCATACCATTACCTAAATCGATTTGAGAGATTGTAGTTTCAAGTGCATTTCCATTTATTACCAGAACAATGGCACCTATATTTTTGCCATTGAAACCCTGAACAGGTACACTATAATGCTGTAATACTGACTGAGTAACATCGCTGAATTTTGGATCAGAAATAAAGTTTTTGCCTGCCAAAGCTTCTGTAAAGTATGGTCTTGCTGCAAAGTTTATAGTTCTGCCATCAGCAGTAATTGCATTTCCTTCCTTGTCATAAAAGGCAAGGTTTTCATAAATTGGATTGTTTCTTTTTTTAATAATACTTGTTAATAATTCTTGTTTTTGTGATAGGCTGATTGATTCATCTCTAAAGATATCCATATCAGCTAAAGTTTGAAGTGAAATCAGTTCTTTTGAATTGATTGCTTCGATTTGATGTGCCAGATCAGAAGAAATACTGGCAAATTGTTTGTAAACGGTTTCTGTCATACCTTTTTTTACAGTTAAACTGGTTGCGATTCCAATGACAGTATTGGAAACAATAAGCAATCCTAAAATTAATATCAGGATTTTTTTTACCAAAGTAAGTCGTCCATTAATACGAGTTTCCATAAATTCTACTTTACATACTTTATGGAAAAAACACAACATTTTTTTTCTTAGATTGAAGAATAAAATATAATCTTACGATATAATGAAATAAACTTTATATTCAGGATATAAAATGCTCGATTTTATTGCAAAAATTAACGGTTATGTAAATAATTTTATCTGGGGTGTGCCAGCAATGATTTGTATTGTTGGTGTTGGTATTCTCCTTACTGTAAAAACAAGATTCATTCAGGTCCGAAAATTTGGAACTGCAATGAAAACCACCATTGGAAAAATTTTTCATAAAAAAGATGCTTCCGAAGGTTCCATAACTCCATTCCAGGCTGTTTGTACGGCTCTTGCAGGAACTGTTGGAACAGGTAATATTGCTGGTGTTGCCGGTGCCATTGCTATTGGAGGTCCCGGCGCCGTATTCTGGATGTGGTGTTCAGCATTTTTAGGCATGTGTACAAAATATGCAGAAGTTTTGCTGGCAGTACATTTCCGTGAAAGAAACAGTGAAGGAGAACTGGTTGGTGGACCTATGTATTATATTAAAAATGGTCTTTCAAAAAACTGGCGCTTCCTGGCTTATCTTTTTGCAGCCTTTGGTGTAATCACTGTTTTTGGTACAGGCAATGCAACTCAGGTAAATACTATTGTTTCTTCAATCAATGCGGCATTAATAGATTTTAATCTGGTAAAAGATGCCGGTTCCCCTTATCTTAATCTGGTTTTTGGAATTGTTATTGCAGCCATGGTTGCTATGGTACTTCTTGGCGGCATTAAAAGAATTGGTTCGGTTACAGAACGCCTTGTTCCTTTTATGGCCTTGCTTTATGTAATACTTGCTTTGGGCGTTGTGTTCATTAATATTCGCAATGTTCCTGCTGTTTTTACTTCCATTTTTGCTGGTGCTTTTAATCCTAAAGCATTTACTGGTGGCGTAATTGGCAGTTTGTTCATGAGTATGAAAAAAGGTGTTTCAAGAGGTATTTTCTCTAATGAGGCAGGCCTTGGTACAGGTTCTATTGCCCATGCCTGTTCAGACACTTCCAATCCTGTAAAGCAGGGATTATTTGGTATTTTCGAAGTTTTTACAGATACAATTATTATCTGTACTCTTACAGCCCTTGTAATTTTAACTAGCGGCGTGGCAATTAATTATGGTCAAGCAGCAGGGGCTGATTTAACTATCAGCGGATTTACTTCTACATATGGTAACTGGGTTTCAATTTTTACCGCTGTTGCATTGTGCTGTTTTGCATTTTCAACAATTATTGGCTGGGGTCTTTATGGTTCCCGCTGTGTGGAATTCCTTTTTAGTTCAAAAGCAATCAGACCATTTTTAGTAATATATTCTTTTGTTTCGGTTATTGGCGCTACAATGGATTTAGGACTGATGTGGGATATTTCAGATACATTTAACGGACTTATGGCAATTCCAAACTTAATTGCACTGTTCCTGCTTTCTGGCACAGTAGTTAAAATTACAAAAGAGAATTTAGTATGACTATAAAAGATTTAGAAATTGGACAGTCGGCAATTGTAAAAGTTGTTGGCGGTTCTGGAGCTTTAAGACAGCATTTTCTTGATATGGGCGTTATTCCAGGAGTAAAAGTTACACTTGTAAAATATGCTCCAATGGGTGATCCTTTGGAATTGCGCATTTTTAGTTACGAACTTACTTTGCGAAAAGAAGAAGCTGCTCAGATAGAGGTTGAACTTGTTGAACAGACAGAACAGTCTGAGCATTCTAAAACTGCAGGAATTGAAAAAGACGATAAACTTCACAAAAACCATCCGGGGCTTGGTGAAGAAGGTAAATATCATCAGAAAGAGCATGAAAATCCTTTGCCAGAAGGAACTCAGCTTACTTATGCTCTGGTGGGAAATCAGAACTGCGGAAAAACAACTCTTTTTAATCAGCTTACGGGCAGTAATCAGCATGTTGGTAACTTTCCAGGCGTAACTGTAGACCGTAAAGACGGAGTAATTCGTGGTCATGAAAATACTCTTGTTACAGATTTACCTGGTATTTATTCCATGTCTCCTTATACAAGTGAAGAAATTGTTTCAAGAAATTTTGTATTGCAGGAAAAACCAAAGGCAATCATCAATATTTTGGATGCAACTTCTATTGAGCGAAACCTGTATTTAACAATGCAGCTTTTGGAACTGGATATTCCAATGGTAGTTGCTTTGAATATGATGGATGAAGTTACTGGAAATGGCGGAAGTATTAATATTAATGCCATGGAAAATCTTCTTGGAGTTCCTGTAGTTCCAATTTCTGCTGCTAAAAATCAGGGGGTAGACGAACTTGTAAAGCATGCGGTTCATATTGCCTACTATCAGGAAAAACCAGTTTATCAGGATTTTTGTGATAAAAATGATGATGGCGGTGCTGTACATCGTTGTATTCATGCAGTAATTCATTTAATTCAGGACCATGCAGAAAGAGCAGAAATTCCTGTTCGTTTTGCTGCCAGTAAAATTATAGAAGGCGACAAAATTATCCTTAATCAGCTGGATCTGGATTTTAACGAAATTGAAATGCTGGAACACATTGTTTTGCAGATGGAAAAAGAAAGCGGTTTAGACAGAAGTGCTGCCATTGCAAATATGCGTTTTTCATTTATTAACAAAGTTTGTAATCAGACAGTTATTAAGCCTAAAGAAAGCAAAGAACATATCCGCAGCCAGCAAATCGACAAAATTTTAACTGGTAAGTTTACAGCAATTCCAGCATTTATTCTGATTATGGCTCTGGTGTTCTTTTTAACTTTTAATGTGATTGGTGCGTTCTTTCAGGGACTTATGGAAAACGGCATTGAATCATTAACTTTGGCCACAACACAATTATTGCAGCGGCTTGATGTTTCGCCACTTTTACAGAGTCTTGTTATAGACGGTATTTTTACTGGAGTTGGAAGCGTTTTGAGTTTCCTTCCAATTATTGTTACTTTATTTTTCTTCCTTTCTCTTTTGGAAGACAGCGGTTACATAGCCAGAGTTGCTTTTGTAATGGACAAGCTTCTTCGCAAACTGGGACTTTCGGGAAGAAGTATTGTTCCATTATTAATTGGTTTTGGTTGTACTGTTCCTGCAATTATGTCTACAAGAACTTTGCCTAGTGAACGAGACCGAAAAATGACAATTCTGCTTACTCCATTTATGAGTTGTACTGCAAAACTGCCAATTTATGGTTTCTTTGTAAGCACCTTCTTTCCAAAACATGGCGGTTTAATCATGATTTTCCTCTATCTTTTTGGAATGATTACCGGAATTCTTGTGGCTTTAGTTTTTAAAAAGACTTTATTCCGTGGTGAAGCAGTTCCTTTTGTTATGGAATTGCCAAATTACCGCATGCCTGGCGCAAAAAATGTTATGCAGCTGCTTTGGGATAAGGCAAAAGATTTTTTACAGAAAGCCTTTACCATTATTTTCCTGGCAACTATTTGTATCTGGTTCTTGCAGAGTTTTGATATTCATCTTAATCTGGTTTCGGACTCTAAAGACAGTATTCTTGCTCAGCTTTCCGGCATACTTGTTCCAATTTTTAAACCTATAGGACTTGGAGACTGGAGAATTTGTACTTCTTTAATTTCCGGATTTATAGCAAAAGAAAGTGTTGTTTCAACTCTGGAAGTTCTTTTTGGTGCAAGTGCTGGTGGTGCTGTTGCGGGCATTGTTTATGCATTAAGTAAAACTGCTTCGGTTATGAGCCTGCTTGTATTCTGTTTACTTTACACTCCATGTGTTGCTTCCATTGCTTCTGTAAAAAGAGAACTTGGAGGAAAATGGGCTTTTGCTGTAGTTGTATGGCAGTGTTTTGTTGCATGGATTATGGCTTTTATAGTTTATTTGATTTGTGGTTTGTTTCTATGAATATAGCTGATTTAATAATAGTTGCAATATTGATTACAATTTGTGCATTAATTTTTATCCGATTAAGGAAAAATAAAAAAGAAGACAAATGTAATTGCGGTTGCGATGCCTGTACAAAAAACTGCAAGGAGCGTAAATGAATCTTACTCAAACAACACCTGTGAATTCTCAAAAGAGTAATCTTATTTATCACGAAAATCCTGAAGTTTTACAGCTGAATACTATAAAACCTCACAGCTATTTTATTCCTTTTGGAAAAAATCAGAATCCTTTTGGACAAAGAACTGAATCAGAGTATTTTGAACTTCTGAACGGCAAATGGGATTTTAAATACTATTCAAGCATTATAGATTTGGAAGATTCTTTTTGTTCTGCAAAGCCGGAAACAAAAATTGAAGTACCAGGAAACTGGCAGCTGCAGGGCTTTGATCAGGCTCAATATACAAATGTGAATTATCCTATTCCGTTTAATCCTCCTTTTGTTCCAGATGATATTCCAGTTGGAGTTTACAGCCGCACTTTGGAATATAAATCTAAAGGTAAAAAAGAGTATCTTTGTTTCGAAGGTGTAGACAGTTGTCTTTATCTTTTTATAAACGGAAAGTTCACCGGTTATTCCGAAGTTTCACATCATACTGCAGAATTCGATGTTACTTCTTTTTTAAAGGAAGGCAAAAATACAATTACTGTAGTTGTGCTTAAATGGTGTTTTGGCACTTACCTGGAAGATCAGGATAAAATCAGATTAAGCGGCATTTTCCGAGACGTTTATCTGCTTTCCCGAAGCGAAAAAGGCCTGGAAGATTATAGAATAGAAACCCGCCTTTCTGCAGACAAAAAAACTGGTTTCTTATTTTTTACACCAATGGGATGTGATGTAAAAGTTACTTTTGACGCCCAGCCTAATAATTCTAAATCTGAGTTAAATCTGGAATCTTATGTGGTAAAAAATGGTGAAACTTTTTCTTTAGAAGTGCCTGCGGTCCATTTGTGGTCTGCAGAAACTCCTTATTTGTATCACCTTGCTATTGAAAGTGAAGAAGAATTGATTGGAGAAGAAGTTGGTTTTAGAGAAATAACTTCTGAAAATGGCGTTATAAAAATTAATGGCCAGCCGGTAAAATTCCGTGGAGTAAACCGTCATGACAGTTATGCTGAAACTGGATATGCTGCCAGCGTTGCTCAAATGGAAAAAGACCTGCAGTTAATGAAAGAACACAATATTAATGCCATAAGAACCTCTCATTATCCAAATGCTCCCTTGTTTTATAAACTTTGCGACAAATATGGTTTTTATGTTATAGATGAAGCCGATGTAGAAATGCATGGTTCGGCAACTGTTAATAACCATTTTCACTGGGACTGGTCAGATTATTCTGGCATTGCTCTTTGTGCTTCCAATCCACTTTTTGAAAAAGCAATTCTTAACCGCCATCAGCTTTTAGTTACACGGGATGTAAACCGTCCTTGTGTTATTATGTGGTCTTTGGGAAATGAAAGCGGACTTGGTTCTAATTTTATAAAAGGCGCTCAGTGGATTAAAGAATATGATAAAACTCGCCTTGTTCATTACGAAAGTGTGCATAAGCAGGACAATACTTCTGACAAGATTTTCGATGTAGTTTCAAGAATGTACCCAAGTGTGCAGGACTGGAAAAAAATGGAAGAAGATGCTACAGAAAACCGACCACTTGTTTTGTGTGAATATTGTCATGCAATGGGAAACGGTCCTGGAGATTTGGAAGATTATCACAAACTTTTTCATAGTTCACCAAGGTTTGCCGGTGGTTTTATTTGGGAATGGTGCGATCACAGCATTAGTCTTGGAAAAGATAAAAACGGTAAACAAAAATGGGGTTATGGTGGTGACTGGAAGGAAAAACATCACGATGGAAACTTCTGTTGCGACGGTCTTGTGTATCCAGATAGAATTCCACACACAGGCTTAAAAGAAGTAAAACAAGTTTATAGACCAGTGCGTGTGAATAAAGGACCTGAAAAAAATCAGTTTGAATTCTGGAATTTAATGGCTTTTTGCGAAGTTTCTTCTATATATAACTGTAGTTTTGAACTTACCTGCGACGGAGAAATTGTAAAATCCAGCGAAATCTGTTTGTCAGAAATTTCACCTTTAAGCCGGGTTATAGTTACTATTCCAGATCTGCCAGATTTTTCAAATAAAAGTGAAGATGAAGTTTTTATCAGATTTATTTTTACAGAAAAAGAAGACCGGTTGTGGTGTAAAAAAGGTGCCGTTGTTTGTTTTGATCAGCTTAAATTATGGGCTCCTGAATATTGCGATAATACTGCACAAAAAATTGCTGACTCATCTTATCTTCCATTGCTGGAAGGGCAGACAGAATTTATTCCTGGAAAAAGAGATGAAAAAGGTGTACAGGAAAATGCCCGTGGTGAAATTGAAAAACTCACAGAGTTTGCCACATTAGCTTATAAAGATGAAGTGCAGTATCTGCCATTAATTTATACTTTTAAGCGTGGCGGTTTCCAGTTTATTTTTAATCGCAGAACAGGCATTTTTGAATCTATTATTGCAGAAAAAACTGAGCTTTTAAAACAACCATTAAAGTTCAACTTTATGCGAGCTCCTACAGACAATGATGGTCCACGTGGAGACTGGTTTAATGCACATCTGCATGATTACGAAACAAAAATCTACAGCACAAATATTCAGGTATTCGAAGGCGATGTGGTTATTGTAGTAAAGCAGGCTTTTGGATGGAATATAAATCAACCTTTCCTTTATGGAACTGTTATTTATAAAGTGAACCACCAGGGCGATTTGTCTGTTAATTATAATTTCACTGCTACAAGTAAACTGGCAACCTTACCAAGAATAGGGCTCCGTCTGTTTTTAGATAAAAGCTTTAGTGATGTAGAATATTTCGGGTTTGGTCCAAATGAAAGCTACATAGACAAACATCAGTCTTGTTATGTAGGAAAATTTCAGGATAAAGTTGAAAACATGTTTGAACCATATGTAAAACCTCAGGAAAATTCATCTCATTTTGACTGCCGCTATGTAAAAATTAAAGGGCCAAAATACAGTTTGAATTTTACTGCAACAGATCCTCTTACCGACAAGGTGCATAATTTGAGTTTTAATGCCAGCCATTATACTCAGGAAGAATTATGGACTAAAAAGCACAATTTTGAACTGGAAAAATGTGGTGATACAGTTTTGTGTGTAGACTACCAGATGTGTGGCGTTGGTTCAAATTCCTGTGGACCGGCTTTGGCTCAAAAATACAGAATTCAGCTGCCTAAAGTCCAGGGGCAGATAAATATGTGTATAAAACAATAATTGTATGTGAACTTTTGTTTGTGATATAATTATTTTTAAAGGAGTAAATCATGAAAAAATTACTGGCAGTTATTGCTGCATTATTTATTGCTAGTTCTGCTTTTGCAGGAAAGTTTGGAACTTACGTAACTGGCAACTATGATATTGACGGAAGTTTTTACAGCTCAAATTCAGAATCTGCTTCAATGTTCTCTCAGGGTGGAAATCTTTCTGTACACTGGTATTTTTTGGGAAATCTTGGTGTTTATGCAAATTTAGGTTTTAATTCACCTGTTGGCGGAAAAATTGATGATGTAAAAATTCTTACAGACGGATTATTTGTAGATGGTCTTTTTGGTCTTACATATAAATACGACATGTCAAAACATTTTCAGCTTTTATTTTCAGGCGGATTCCACTTTACATCTTTTAATCCAAACCGCAGCTTAGATCAGAGTTATTCAAGTTTTGGTTTTGGTGGCGATATTGGTGTTCGTTATCTTCCTGTTAAATTCTTGTATTTGACTGGTGGTTTAATGGTTAGTTTTGATCCTGCATTTAATTCAAACACATCAAGCGTTTCGTATAAAGTACCAGAATCTAACTATTTTGGCATTAGACCATATGTAGGAATTGGTTTCCTTATTTACGAAAAGAAATAAATCTGACGAAATTTTTAAGTAATTTTCGTACAACTTCATTAGATATTTTCACAATTCTCCAATTTATTGAATCACTAGAATATAAATTGGAGATTCTTTTATTATGGCAACACTCACAAAAATAAATCGCGGTTCTTTACCAATGCTTCAGTTAACTCTTCCAATAGCAATGGAACAGTTAATGCGAATCCTTGTTTCTTCTATAGATACATTCATGCTCAGTTCATACAGTAATTCTGCTGTAGCGGCTGTAGGTCTTGTTTCTCAATATGTATTCTTTTTAACAATGCTCTTTAATGTTATTTGCACAGGATGTTCAATTGTTCTTGCGCAGTATCTTGGAGCAGAAAAAACAAAAGAGGAATTAAATCATATAGTTCAGGCAGCAATGATTATGATGGTAATTGTTTCCTTAATAGTTACGGCTGCGGTTTTCTTTGGTACAAAACCTTTACTCGGATGCTATGAGCTGGAAGAAGATGTAAGAAATTTTGCATGGCAGTATTTCTTAGTTTATGGCGGAATTTTTGCATTTTTTAATGGTTTCAGTTTTCTTCAGGGAGCAATTTTAAGAAGCTATGGTTACACAAGTGAGGCAATGATAGTTTCTGTTGTTGCAAATATTATCAATGTTGTTGGAAACGCTCTTTCTTTATACGGCTGGTTCGGATTGCCAATTCTTGGAGTTGTGGGTGTTGCTGCTGCTTCTGGAGTTGCTTCTGTTGTTTCCTGCATTATGTTTGCATTCTTTATTAGACGCAGAAAAGATGTTGCTTTTTCTTTTAAGGGGATTTTAAAAGTACCTGCAAACAGCTTTAAACTGGTATTAAAAGTTGGTGTACCTTCTGCTGGTGAAAGTCTTTCTTATAATGTAAGCCAGATTGTTGTAATGGCTATGATTTCTACTTTAGGAACTTATGCCATGTCTGCTCAGGTTTACACACAGACAATTGCCCGCTTTGTTTTTGCCTGCGCCGTTGCCATGGGAAATGCTACACAGATTAAAGCCGGTTATCTGGTTGGAGCTCACCAGAGTGATGTAGCTTATAAAAAGATTATTAAATATCAGATGTTTGCTACTGCAGTAACTATGACTCTTATGCTTGTAGCAAACCTTATTAAAAATCCTATTGTAAGTTTGTTTACAGACATTCCAGAAGTTCATTCTCTTGTATGTACTTTGCTTCTTTATTCAACTTATATTGAATTTGGCCGCTCTTTGAATCTTCTTTATGTAGGTGCTTTGCGTGGTTCTGGAGATATTAAATTCCCTGTTTTCTATGCAATTTTCTCTAACTGGATTGTTCAGGTTTTGGGAAGTTATATTCTTGGTATTCATTTTGGCCTTGGAATTATAGGATTCTGGCTGGGAATTGGTACAGATGAAACTACCCGTGGTCTTGTAATGTTCTGGCGATGGAAGAGTAAACGCTGGCAGAAACACGCATTGGTATAAAATGGTAGGTTTA
>JAKSTH010000067.1 GCA_024402655.1 Treponema sp.
TTTTTACTGCAAGGAAAGCACCATCATCAAGGAAGTAGTTATCTTTAAGAGCACCGTGTCCAGAAGTTTCCATTGCCAAAGGAGCAACTGTTCCTGCAGCATTAAGTTCCTTCTGTTTGTTGATTACATTTTTATAACCGCGCATGTAGCAAAGATGTTTAAGACCAAGTTCCTTTTCAAGGAAGTATGTAAGACGGTCAGATGTAACTGAGTCTGTAATAATTGTAGAACCAGGATATTCTGGAGCAAGAATTGCCGCAATCATAGCAATAATTGAATCACGGTTTACTTCGCTTCCGTCAGAAAGTACTGCCGACATACGGTCTACGTCTGTATCAAAAATCAATCCTAAATCAGCTTTATTCTTTAAAACTGCATCCTGAATTGCTTTCATTGCTTCTTTATTTTCTGGGTTTGGAATATGATTTGGGAACATTCCGTCTGGTTCAAGGAACTGACTGCCAGAAGTATCTGCTCCAAGAGGATTCAAAATCTGATCTACAAAGAAACCAGAAGCTCCGTTTCCAGAGTCTACAACAATATGAAGTCCTGCAAGTGGTTTATCTCCGCCACCAAGAGCAGAACTAATAGTTGTTTTTAAGTGTTCTGCATAAATTGGCAAAAGATTGCAAACCTGAGCAGAATAGTTATTGCGAACTGGATTAAGCATAGAAGCCAGATTTAAGATTTCTGTAATATCATCATGTTCTAGACCGCCATCTGCATCAAAGAACTTAATACCATTTCTATTATATGGAAGATGGCTGGCAGTAATCATTGCCGAACCATTAAAACAAGTTTCTGGAAAAACAATTGACATGAACATTGCAGGAGTTGTTGCCATTCCACAATTAACAACAGTAGCACCTGCACTAAGCATACCTTCAATAAGACCATCTGCTAAATCTGGTCCAGAAATTCTTGAATCCCGGCCTACGCCAATTCTTAATTCATAAGCAGGAATGCCGCTTTTCTTTTCCAACCAGCTTACATAAGCACAACCAATCTGTTTTGCAATTCCTGGTGTAAGGTTAATATTTTCCCCTTCAACACCTTCTACTGCAACACCACGAATATCACTTCCGTTTTGTAATTTTAACATATTTTCACTCATACTCTAATTATACCACTCTAAATCTTGCAAATCAATTTGGGAATTTCCCCTATGGCAGGCTCGTTCTATACAAAATTTTAACTGTCTTATGTTTCCAGGCCAAAAGTAACTTTCCAGTTTTGCCAAAGCTGCATCTGAAATAGTTTTTCCATGCTCTTCTGCAAACTTATTTGCAATAATAGAAATGTCACCTCTTCTGTCACGCAACGGAGAAAGATATATTACCTCTCCACTCATTCTAAAAAGCAGGTCTTTTCTGAACTCACCCTGCATTATTTTAAGCTTTAAATTGTCGTTGGTTGCAAAAATTAGACGAACATCTGCTTTTTGGGCTTTATCGCTTCCCAAACTGTAATATTCTCCAGTATCCATAAATACAAAAAGTTTTGTCTGAACATTTAATGGGGCAGTTCCAATTTCGTCTATAAATACAGTTCCTTTGTCACTGGTTTTTAAAATTCCATCTCTTTTTTTAGCATCTGTATATGCTCCGCTTAAAGTTCCAAACAAAGTACTGTCTGCCAGGGTTTCGGAAACCGTAGAAATATTCAGCTGGCTAAAAGTTCTGTCTTTTCTTTCAGAAAGATTATGTATGATTTTAGCAATGGTACTTTTACCAGTCCCAGTTTCTCCCAAAATAAGCACCGGAGAATTGTTTCTTGCACAGCTGATAATTTTATTTTTGATTTCCACTGTTTTAGGTGACTCACCAATAATACCAGCCAGCTCAGGATACTTTTCAAAGTCTTCTGGCAAATATGAAGGAAAATTAGAATCTTTTTCCATTTTTCGTTTACTCAGGGCATCGTAAATATAAGCACTTGCTTTATACAAATCTGAAGGGAAAGGAATAATATTCTGGCAGAAAGAAAAAATGGGAAGCAGCAGCTGACGGTCGTGATCAAATGGAACAATAAGCATTATCTTATAAAAATAATAGCGTATGACTTTTAAAGCCAGTTCCATATTTGCTGCATTTATGCTGGAAACATCTAAAAAAACAAAAGTCGACGTTGCAAAAGCAACCTCGACTATTTGAGTTTGAGTTTTTAACATTGTATTATAACCAACCGCATTTCTTACAAAATCAAGAACATCCCTGCGATTACTGATTAAAATAAAATCATCTGTATTGTCTATAACATTCCTACTGGAACTACTTTCTATTGCCAACTATTTACCACTTTTTGTAATTTTTTTCCACAATAGAATAATTATATACCACATATATGGAAAAATCAAAAAAGCTTTTAATGGATTTCTAAATACTTCTGCAAAAATTTCGTGACCACGTTCAAAAACCTTCTGGTTTACCCTCTTCACCTTTTTTGAAAAAATTGCAAAAGCATCTTTGTAGTAAAGGAAAATACTAGAAGAAAAACGGTTCCTGCGTTTCCAGCCCCAGTTGTTCTTTTCTTTAACACCGTCGCTAACAAGTACCAAAGAAGGCTGTGCTTTAAAAATTGCCTGAACAATATCATCTTCTACATTTTTATTGTAATAACCAACACAGCGGCCAACAATTCTAAGTCCAGGGAAAGTTGAAGCTACATTGCTTTCTGCTTTCTGCAAAGTCTTTTTGTTAGAACCAAGCATGTACAAAGTTTTATAGTGATTTTCCAAAATGGAAAGAATCTGAATTACAACATCAAAAGGATTATATCTTTCTGGTACCGGCAATTTTAAGAATTTTGCACCTTTAATAATGCTTTTAGAAACTGGCAAAATAAGATTGGCATTTTTAATGCATTCAGAAAATTCACCCTTGTGTCTTGCCTTAAGCAAATCCCAGATAGAAAGTAAAACAATATGTTTTGTTCCAGGACGAGCAAGTAATTCAAGAATTTCATTTTCCAGATTTTCTGGTCCGCAAATATCAACTGGAACACCCAATAAGTTAATTCTTTCTAATGACATACTAATTCACCGCCGTTTGCACTGCCGCAATACCATATAAAGCTGCAGTTTCGCATCTTAAAATATTACCGGAAAAATGAACTGGAACTAAATCTTTATCAGACAATAAAAATTCTACTTCTGCAGGACTCAGTCCACCCTCACTTCCTACTATTACACCTATTGTACCCAAATTCTGCTTTGTAGCAATAAGTTTTCTAATATCTCCATCACCATCATTGCGTTCCGAAAGAACAAAACCAATTTTTTCTTCCTGAACCTGGTTCCACTGTTCCATTGCCTCTTGAATTGTAACACAAGGGAGCAGCTGTGTATTTACAGGAGAACCACTTTGCTGTCTGGCTTCCTTTATAATACGTTCCATTCGTTCCTGTTTGGAACTTTCCATAGCTTTTACACTGCTTTTTTCCGAATATTCGCCAATAACAGGAACAATATATTTTATGCCACATTCAGTTGCCTGTCTTACAATCTGTTCAAGCTTTTGTGGTTTAGGCAGGAACTGAAATAACCAGTATTCTATTTTGCCACTTTCTTTTTCTTCCTGAATAGACTGAGCCTGAACACCACGGGTAATAGATTTTTCTTCCTGTGTGTCGGCACATACCTGCAATAAAATGCGTTTTGAGTTTTCTTCAATTTTTGCTACAGTAGAATTACGAAGCTGTCCGTCCGGGCATCTTAAACTCAACATATCTCCCACCCGCACTCTAAGTACCTGGCGCAAATATCTGTAGTCTTTGCCGCTTACAACAACCCCACCTTTACTGTCAGGATTCTGCTCAATAATTAATTGTCTCATTTAGAAGTTCCAGCTTTTGACTGCAATTCCTTATCTTCTTTTGCCTGTTGTAATTGCTTAAGGGTCTTTGTCTTTTTTATAAGAGTGTTGTAATCAGGGTTTGTTACAATATTGATTGCCTGATTCAACTGTAAATCATAATCAAGATCATACAAAGGTGAACCTGTAAGTCTTGTTGCCTGATTTCTAATCAATCTTCTTATAATTCGCGCTTCAATTCCAGATTCTCTGGCAATTTTTTTGGCTTCTTCTGCAATTTCTGCTTCTGTAATATCAGGATTTGCCTCTACGATTTTTTCAATTACAGAATCTTTTACAATTTTAACATAGGCTTCTTCCTGTTCTTTAGAAAGAGTTTCCATGTTAGAAATTTCCAAATCAGGTGGAATACCAATTTTGTCAATATTTACATCGCTTGGTGTATAATAACGGGCAACTGTCATTTTAAAACCGTCTGTAGCACTTAATTGTTGTACAGTTTGAACTGAACCTTTACCATAAGTATTTTCACCAACAAGATATGCAAGTTTGTAATCTTTTAATGCACCAGAAAGAATTTCAGATGCACTGGCAGAACCTTTGTTTATAAGAACAACAACAGGAATATTCTTTTTAACAGTTGTCTTATCTTTTGAAGCTTTAAACTCCATGTTTTCCATGGCAATGCGGCTCTTTGTAGAAACAATTACGCCTTTATCAATAAATTTATCTGCTACTTCAACAACACTGTCCAGTCTTCCACCAGGATTGTCTCTTAAGTCAATAATAAGACCTTTGTATCCGCTGGTTTCAAATAAATCTAAAGCATCCTGCATTCTGTGTGGAGTTTCTGGAGTAAATTCAATAAGACGAACATATCCTATTTTTGTATTTTCAATCATTCCGAATTTTGCAGTTGGAACTTCAATCAATTCGCGAACAAGTCTTACATCAAAGCGCATATTTGTTCCACGAAGAATTGTGATTGTAACTGGTGTTCCAACTTCCCCACGAAGCATGCCCAAAACTTCATTCATTGTCATGTCTGGAGTTGGTTTTCCTTCTATAGCAACAATAAAGTCACCTGCACGAATACCAGCTCTTGAACCAGGAGCATCTTCTACAGGAGTAGAAACTTCTACATAAGCTGGTTTTTCAGGTGTTGATTCATTTGGTTTGGAAATTGAAAGTCCTACTCCGCCAAAACTTCCAGCAGTCGTATCATTCAAATCGCGCATATAATCAGAATCAAGATATACTGTGTATGGATCTCCAATGGCATCCAGCATACCTTTCATGGCACCTTCGTATAAAACGGCAGGATCAATTTCATCTACATACTGCTGTTGAAGTCTGTCGAAAACAGAATTAATGATTCGCATATACTGGTAGCTGGTTGCTTTTGAATCATTTTGAGCTTTAACCTGTGCAAAGCAATAAGACGCACCAATAACAAGTGCCGAAAGAAAAACTGCAATGCTGATGTTTCTAATTAGCTTTCTTCTATAAATATTCATACTTATATTTTATGTCAGTACCTTTAAAAAATCTACTAGTTTACTGATTGCAATCATGTTATAATTTGACCATGGCACAAATTATTCCAGTAGCAAGCGGAAAAGGTGGTGTTGGTAAAAGTCTCCTTTCTGCAAATCTCGCAATCGCATTAGGTCAACAAGGAAAAAGGGTTGTTCTCGTAGATTTAGACTTGGGTGCTTCAAACCTGCACCTGGTTATTGGACAACATCCTGGCAACGCCAGCTTAGGTTCATGGTTCACAGAAAAATCATCTTTTAAAGAAATCATTCAACCTACAGATTATGATAATGTAAGCTTTATTGCAGGCGACAGTCAGATTCCAGACCTTACTTCTCTTAAATATCAGCAGAAAATTAAATTAATCCGCAACCTTAAAAACATTGATACAGATTATGTTATTCTGGACTTAGGAGCCGGAACACATCAGTTTATTCTTGATATGTTCCTCCTTTCTCCACAGGGAATTATTGTTTCTGCACCGGCTGTTACAGCTACATTGAACGCTTACTTATTCTTAAAAAATGCAGTATTCCGTCTTTTGTACACAACCTTCCGTAGAAATACACCAGGTCGTGAACTTTTGGACAATCTTAAAAAGAACTCTGCTTCAATGCAAAAACTTTATATTCCACAGCTGGTACAGGCGCTTAATCAGGTTGATCCACAAACAACACAACTTTTTATTACCCGTATGCAGCAGTTCCGTCCTAGACTTGTTATGAACATGATTGAAAACCCACAGGATGCAGATAAAGCTCAAAGAATTAAAACTTCTTGTAATCAGTATCTTGGACTGGAAATTGATTTCCTTGGAATTATGTACAGAGACATGCTTCAGGACAAAGCACTTTCTTCTCAGTTACCACTTGTAATTTACAAACCTAAATCGGTACTTGGACAAGGCATTTATAGAATTGCTGACAAAGTAATAGCAACTCCTCCAAGATATTTTGATGCAGAATTTGACCCGGAAAGCTTTAATTCAGATTCTTTCAACAATGCAGAAGAAGAAGCAAATTCTGATTATGACTTTAAACTTTCGGGCATTGACGATCTTGTAGCAGGCGGAACTCTTTCTATTGGTGAACTTGCAGAAATGATTAAAACCCAGCAGTATGAATTGGTTCAGCTTAAAAAAGAAAACAATCTGCTTAAATCTAAACTGGTAAAAGCTGCTCAACAAGGCTTTAAGATTTAATTTAATATTTAAGGAAATAAACATGTTTTTATATATTCAGTATCCTTCATGGATTCATCCCGAAATTTTTCCAGGAATTCAGTGGCTCAGTCTTTTAAGATGGTACGGCCTTATGTACGTATTTGCATTTTCCACTGCATACTTTATTTTAAAAAAAGTTTCCAAAGAAGGTGCATTAAATACTCAAACATACAAAATCACAGAAGATGATTTGTTCAGTTTTATAGCAACTGGAATTCTTTTTTTACTGCTGGGTGCAAGAATTTTTTCTACACTTATTTACAACACTTACGACCCTTCCGATCCTACTTCTATTAATTACTGGACACATCCATGGCTCATTTTCTGGCCATTCGATTCTTCCATGAATTTTACAGGATTTGCCGGCATGTCTTACCACGGTGGATTTGTAGGCGGTCTTTTAGGAATGATTTTCTGGTGCAAACGCCACAAACAACCGGTTGCAAAATGGATAGATGCAATGGTTTGTGCAATTCCTTTAGGATACACCTTTGGCCGCATCGGTAATTTTATGAACGGCGAATTATATGGAAGAATTACTACTGCTCCATGGGGCATGATTTTTAAAGTGCCACGCTCAGAACGTTTTGATCCTGCTTTACAGTGGGTTCAGGATTTTGCTGCACAGATTGGCATGGATATTTCTACACAAAACCTGGTAAACCTTCCAAGACACCCAAGCCAGCTTTATGAAGCTTTATTCGAAGGTTTAATTTTATGGTTAATTATCTGGTTATGCCGCAATCATAAAAAATTCGACGGTATGCTCAGCTGTATTTATACCGGCGGTTATGGAATTTTCCGTTTTGTTATTGAATATTTCCGTGAACCAGATGCAGATTTAGGCTACAGAATTGGAACAGACACTTCTGCCCCAATTTATACAAACACTTCTCTCTTGAATTTTTCTACAGGACAAATTTTATGTTTCCTGATGATAATAGGTTCCATAATTGCTGCCATTCTTTTATACAGAAATGAAAAAAAGAAAGCGGCTCAAGTTGTTTCCAAAAATCAGAAAAATAAAAAACCAGTGAAAAAATAGGCTCTTTAAGCCGATAATTTATGAGAGGTTTTATATATGAAAAAGAATTCAATTATTGTCGGCTTAAGTACTATTTTATGCCTTATTATTGTTTCAGCTTGTACACTTGATGTAAGATCAGAAAAAACCCTTCACAGACCAGACGTAGAAGCAATTTCTGGCGCAATTCTTATTTCAGGTTCATATGACAGTAATTCTATTGAATACATAAATGTTTTCCGCCGCAACGCAGACGATGTTTCTGCAAAACCTGTAAACATTGGAGTCATTTTCCCTTCTGGTTTTGACAAAGACAATAAAACCTATAAATATTTGGACGAAACAGCCATTGAAGGTGTTACATACGCATATTCCTGCCGCCTTTTCGAAGGTATTTACGGATATTACACAACTGAAGAAGCAATATTAAATTCCGCTTCAGATGATCCTTTAAAAAAACAGGTTCCTGCCACTTCAGGACTTCCTGCTGCTACTTACACAAGCGAAGATTCTCTTAAATGCAGTTCTGTAGACTTTAAATATAATTCAGACACACATGTTTTATCTTTAAAATCCACACCTGCAGATTTCCGCCCATCATATGCTAAAACAGCGGGTAAAGAATACACAGATTACTGCATTGTAATTACAAACGGAACTTCTACACAAAGTTTCCTTCTTTCAGAAAAAGCAGATGACTGGTCAGACAAACAGGAATGGAATCTTCAGGTACTTTTGCCAGAAGCTTTTTTTGACACAGACATTCAGATTCTTGGTCTTATTGCCCAGAGAAAGCAAAAATCAGATTTAGACGATAAAGTACAGCGACTTAACTGGACATATCTTACAGATGTAACAACAGTAGATAAATCTGACGCCCCAATTTCTGACAATATAATCCGTGTAGACATTCAGAAAGGAAGTAACGGTACAGATTACGGTTATATCACCGACTAAATCTGCTCCTGAATTTGCAGCTTATTTTCTATATAATTGAACAAATTCTCTAAAAATGTTATTTTGACACAATGAACAAAATTGTCGCATTATGTGCAATTGGTGCTGAAAAATATTTAGGCAACGAAATCAAACATTTAGGTTACAAACTCATTAACAATGCTCCTGGAAGAGTTACTTTTTCAGGTGATGATGATGCTTTGTTCCGTGCCAATCTTTGTCTTAGAACAGCAGACCGTGTTTTTCTTCAGCTTGCAGAATATTCCGCTTTAGATTTTGATTCACTTTTTGACGGAGTTTATTCAATTGCATGGCAAGACTATCTTAATAAAGATTCAAGAATCATTGTTGATAAAGTTCGTTCCTACAAAAGTAAATTAAATTCGGAACACAGTATTCAAGGCATGGTTCACAAAGCCATTTACACAAAACTTGGTGATGTATGGCACATGGCCACAATGCCAGAAAGTGGTGAAGAAAGTAATATCCGTGTTTATATTGATGAAAATACAGTTCTTATTCTTTTAGATCTTTCCGGACTCCCACTGCACAAACGTGGTTACCGTGTAGACGGTGGTGTTGCACCACTTAGAGAAACAACTGCAGCTGTACTTTTACAGGAAATGCTATGGAGAAGAAAAACTCCACTCCACGACCCTTTCTGTGGTTCAGGAACCATTCCAATTGAAGCAACTCTTTATGCACATAACGTTGCCCCAGGATTAGGCCGTCGCTTTGCCATGGAAAATCTTCCTTTTTTCAATGCAAAACGTGCAGAAGAAATAAAACGCCAGGAAGCAGAACAGATTCGTACTGATGTTGAAGTAAGAATTACAGGTTCAGATATAGATCCTAAAGCAATTGAACGCTCAAAGAAAAATGCAGAATATGCTTGTGTAATGGCAGGTAGAGCTCTTAAATCAATTGGAATCAGTGCCCACATTCCACGACCAGATTTTGTTCAGTCAGATTTTGCAGATTTAGCTGCACCTTATGATTCAGGACTTTTACTTTGTAATCCACCATATGGTGAACGAATTGGTGACTCAGAAGAAGCAATAGAACTTTACAAAAAAATGGATAGTCTCTGGCAGGAATTCCCAGGCTGGGATATTGGCTGTATTACTTCTCACCAACAGTTCCAGGAAAGTTTTGGACACAAAGCCAACAAAATCAGAAAATTAAAAGCTGGAAATCTTGATACAAATTTCTACATTTATGGGAGAGTAAAATAATGGCAATTATTGTAGAACATGACAAAAGAAGAAAAGAAATTTTACAGAAATCTCTGGATGTTTTTGTAGAAGAAGGTTACGAAGATGTAACTTTCCAAAAAATTGCTGACCGTTGTGGTATTACCAGAACAACTCTTTACATCTACTTTAAAAACAAACACGAAATCTTCTTGGGAAGTATTAAAGAATTAATGTCTTCTTTGGAAACTACAATTCTTCTTTTCATTAATGATGAAAATCTTACAGACGAAATCAAACTCAGAAAAATTTTAAGCTGTATTATAGATAAATGCGAAGACAACAAAAAATTATTTATAATCATTTTAGGTTATCTTCTTCAGTTAAAAAAATCTGGCGTAGATACAAACCAGAGAGTTCGTCGCCGCGTTGTAAGATTAAAGCATCACTTAAGCACAGTTTTAATTCACGGAATTCAAAATGGTGAATTCAGAGCTACAAATGTAAAAGATATGAACGAACTTTTATACGGCTTAATTGAATCTGCTATTTTTAGACTTACAATTTTGAACCAGGAACGCATTGCAGATATTCGCGAAACTATTGATCTTGCAATAGACGGATTCCTTAAATAGTTTTCTTTTATTTCCCTTGTTCTGTGCTATAATTTTTTTTATGGAAAAATTTATTTTAGCATTAGATCAGGGAACAACATCTTCCCGCGCAGTACTTTTTAACAAAAAGGTAGAAAAAATTGCCACAGCCCAAAGAGAATTTAAACAATACTTCCCTCAACCAGGCTGGGTAGAACATAATCCCGAAGACATTTTTATAAGTCAGCTTTCTGTTATGAAAGAAGCTGTTATGAAGGCAAATATTCAGCCAGAACAAATAGAAGCTGTTGGTATTACAAACCAGCGTGAAACTATTATTTTATGGGATAAAAATACTGGTAAGCCAGTTTATAATGCTATTGTATGGCAGTGCCGCCGTACTTCTCAAATTACAGACGACCTTATTGCAAGTGGCAAAGGTGAATTAATAAGAGAAAAAACAGGTCTTTTGCCAGACCCATATTTTTCTGCTACAAAAATCAAATGGATTTTAGATAATGTTGATGGTGTTCGCCAACGAGCAGAAAATGGAGAAATTCTTGCTGGTACAGTAGACACCTGGCTTACCTGGCGTTTAAGTGGTCATAAAGCACATGTAACAGATTATACAAATGCCAGCAGAACCATGCTCTTTAATATCCATACCCTTCAGTGGGATAAAGATCTTTTAAAAATGCTGAATATTCCAGAATGCATTCTTCCAAAAGTAATGGACAGTTCTGCAATCTATACTACTACCGATAAGGATGTTTGTGGTTTTGAAGCTCCAATTGCCTCTTTAATAGGAGACCAGCAGTCTGCATTATTTGGTCAGGCTTGTTTTAATAAAGGAGAAGTAAAATCTACTTATGGAACTGGTTGTTTTATGCTTATGAATACTGGTGAAACACCAGTTCTTTCAAAACACAAGCTTCTTACTACTATTGCCCTTGGTCTTAATGGAAAAATTGAATATGCACTGGAAGGCTCTGTTTTTATGGGTGGCGCCCTTATTAAATGGCTTCGTGATCAGCTTGGCATTATTTCTACAGCAAACGAAGTTAATATTCTGGCAGAGTCGGTACCAGATTCAAATGGTGTCATAATAGTTCCTGCTTTTACTGGACTTGGAGCACCTTATTGGGATTCTTATGCTCGTGGAACAATTGTAGGTTTAACTCGTGGTGCAAACAAAGCTCACATTTGTCGTGCAGCCCTGGAAGCAATTGCCATGCAGGTAATGGATGAACTTAAATGTATGAAAGAAGATTCTGGCATGGAAATTACAGCCCTTAAAGTAGACGGAGGAGCCTGCGTAAGTGACTTTATGATGCAGTTCCAGGCAGATATTCTTAATACCCCGGTTTACCGTCCAGAAAATATTGAAACTACAGTTACAGGTGCCGCTTTTCTGGCAGGTTTAGCTACAGGTTTCTGGACCTCTAAAGAACAAATCAAAAAAGTATGGCAGATTAATGCCATTTTTACACCAAATATGGAATCTGCGGTTAGAGAATACCGCTATAACTTATGGCAAAAAGCAGTAAAACGCAGCAGGGAATGGGATAAATAAATTATTTCCATAACACAAAAATGTAGTAGGTTTAAATTAAAGAAAATATCCTACCCACATGACGCCAGAGGACATTCATATATCAACAGCGCA
>JAKSTH010000068.1 GCA_024402655.1 Treponema sp.
AGTTGATAGAAAGTAATATATCAAAAACTTAAAATTATATCAAGTCCTTGCATATATTTTTTAACAAAAATCTCTTATGCGTCTAAAGGATTAAAAAACTAATCCCTAGTGCGTCTGAAGGGATTCGAACCTGCTCTAATCCGAAGCTGCGGTGCAGCTTCAACCACTTTAGCAGGGGGCAACGGGGGCGGCGCTGAGCCCCTGTTAGTTGCAATGTCAGTTTTAAGACTAATCCCTAGTGCGTCTGAAGGGATTCGAACCCCCTACCACCGGATTCGAAGTCCGGTGCTCTATCCAGATGAGCTACAGGCGCGTTAAATAAAAAAAGGGTGCCTAGTCGGGATCGAACCGACGACAACCAGATCCACAATCTGGCGCTCTACCGCTGAACTATAGGCACCGTAAGCAAGAAAAATATAACAAAATCAAAGAAAACAGTCAATAGTCTTTAAATAGTAAATTTATTAAAAAAAATATTTTATTTTTTACTTTTTTTCTAAAGTAAAATTTTCACATTCCGATATAAAACTGATATCTTGTAAAAGTTTTTTTCAGTGAGGTAATTAATATGGAAAATACAATTAAAGAATTCGAAACAGTTCTTAATCAGGAAGATGCAATTCTTGATGCATTAATTGCAAAACAGGCAGAAATGCGTGGAGCAGTTACTGAAAAATCATGGGAAAATCTTTCTGCTATTATTCCTCAAATCAACGATATATATGAAGAATTTAGTAATAAAGATGCTGAAAGAGCAGTTTTGCAAGATAATATCAAATCTAAAGAACTTAAGGCCTTTTCAGAAAAAATCGGTCTTTTACGTTCAAAATTACTTAAATGTAAAATCGAAAATCAGGCACTTACAAAATATGTAAATATTACTCGTGAATTTATTCAGGGTATTGTAGAAAACGCACTCCCTCAGTCTGGAAGCAAAGTTTATTCAAACAAGGGTGTAATCCTTCATCCTCAGCCACAAAGTGTTGTTGTGGATTTGAGTTTTTAATTGTAGGAAAGGAGAAAGCAAATGGGTTCAACATTTTCAGGAATTGAATTAGGTAAACGCAGTATTATGGCAAATACAGATGCCATTACAACTGCAGGTCATAACATTGCAAATGCCAACACAGAAGGATATTCAAGACAGCGTATTCAGATTAAAGAATTTGATCCTTTATATAAACCTGACTTAACACGTCCAGAAAGAGCAGGACAGATTGGACAGGGTGTAGATACACAGAGCATTAATCGTGTAAGAGATGAACTTCTTGATAAAAGAATTGTTGCTCAGGCTAATCAGGAAACTTACTGGCAGACTCGCAGTGATTACTACACAATGCTTGAACAGATTTATAACGAACCATATGATGTTTCTATCCGTTCTAACATGGATAAATATTGGGAAAGCTGGCAGGAACTTTCTATTAATCCAGAAAGTAAAGCTGCAAGACAGGCTGTTGTAACTAGAGCAGAAACTTTAACAGATTCTATACAGCAGAGATGGGAAAGTCTTGACGGTATTGCAAAGATTATTGAAGGTGATATTGCTGCAACTGTAGAACAGGTTAATGATTATACAAAACAGATTGCCGCACTTAATAGTGAAATTGTACGTTCAAAGGCAATGGGCGACAATCCAAATGATCTTCTTGACCGCAGAGACTTACTTGTAGACAAACTTTCTGGTCTTATTAATATCAATACAGATACAAGAGATCCTGATGAATTTATGATTCATGTTGGTGGAAAAATTATTGTTCAGGGAAGTATTTCCCGTGACATTGATTTAGTTCCACGTTTTGATGATACAGGTTACCAGAAACTTGTTTGGGCTGATACTGGCGATGATGCTTTTTTTAATGGCGGTAAATTAGGTGCTCTTGTTGAATTAAGAGATGTAGATGTTCGTTCAGAATTCCAGAATTTGAATGAAATGACATTAAACTTTGCCGACCTGGTAAATGATATTCATAGAAACGCTGTTGGTGCAAATAAAGTTACTGGTCTAGACTTCTTTGTACAGCATTCATTTGTTGAAAATACAAACGGAAACTATGACAGAAATGGTGATGGTGTTTTAGATACATCTTATGTATTCAGATTTACTGGTACTAATGAACTTGATAAACAGCAGCAGGTTGGTCTTGAAGGTGTTATGGTTTTCTCTGGAAAAGATGGTGATGTAGAAGTTCCTTATTTCCACACAGATACAGTAGAAACTGTTATTGCACGCATTAATGACAGTGCAAGTGAAGTAAAAGCTTATTTAGACAAAAATAATCATCTTGTATTAAAAGCTACTGCAACATCAGATATTTCTAATCCAGACTTTGTAATTCGCCATGTAGAAGATTCAGGTTATTTCTTAGCTGCTTACTCTGGAATTTTAAGAGGAACAGGAGCTGAAAATGCTTATGATTATGCACAGGCAGACAGTGTAAATGCTTTAACTGCTGGAACACAGTTTGCGGTTTCACCAGTATATAATCCTGCAGCTTATATTGAAGTAAATGCAGAATTGAAAAAAGATGTTATGAGTGTTGCTGCCGGTTATATTGATGCAACTGGTGCCGCTGCCACAGGTGACGGTCGTGCCGCTGTAGAAATTGCTGCAGTAAGAAACAGTTCTATTATGGTTGGAAACATGCGTACTTTTGATGACTACTTTGCAGATACAGTTACTGCAGTTGGTCTTAAAGGTCAGCAGGCTGAAACAAATCTTTTAAGCCAGAATGCTATTATGGAAGATTTAAGAAATCTTAGAGATTCAATCAGCGGTGTAAATATTGATGAAGAATTGGCTGAAATTATGAAATTCCAGCATGGATATAATGCTGCTGCTAAGTTTGTAACAGTTTGGGACAGTTTAATTGATACTGTAATCAACAAACTTGGTGTTTAATTTAGGATAAAAGGAACGGAGGTCTAATATGCATCGTATCAGTTCACAGATGAATAATCACAATACTCAGAGTAATTTAAGAATACAGGAATCACGCTTAAATAAAGTGAATAATCAGATTGGTTCACAGCATAAAATTCAGGAACTTCGTGATGATCCTATTGCTGCAGGCCATTTAGTTCGCTATCAGTCATATTTAAATCGTGTAAATAATTTTGAAAAAAATGCTTTAACACTTTCTGATCAGTTTACTTTGAGAGAAGGTTATATGACAGATTCTCTTGAAATTATGCAGAGAGTGCGTGAAATTGCTGTTCAGGGTGCCAATGGAATTTATAACAAAGATGATATGAAGAACATGGCTACAGAAGTAGATGAACTTCTTAAACAGCTGGTTCAGAATGCAAATGCAGTTAGTTCAGACGGAAATTCATTGTTCGCCGGAACAAATACAAAGGCTACTGCTTTTGATATTGAAATGGGTAACGTAGAAGGTTCAGGTATTCCTTTAATCCAGAATGTAAAATATAACGGAAATATTGATGCTAACTATGTTGAAATTGATGAAAATAAATATCTGATTAATGATAATGCCGGTAATAAAACTTTCTGGGCAGAAAATCAATTGGTTTCTGGTGCAAGAGATGGTTCGTCATGGCAGGCAAGTGCAGACAGTATTATTAAAATTGATGGTGTAGAAATTAAAGTTACACAGGGTGATAATCTTTATGCACTTATCAGCAAAATTAATAATTCTGAAGCTGCTGTAAAAGCTTCTGTTGATCCAATCAGAAACAGTTTGAATCTTGCAAGTACAGATGCAAGACAGCTTTGGATTCAGGATATTGACGGAAATGTATTAAATGAACTTGGAATTGTAAAAGATTCAAGCCAGCTTCCACCTTACAATCTTAATGATGATGTTCGTGTTTCTGGCGGTTCTATGTTTGATACAGTAATTGCTTTTAGAAATGCATTGCTTGCAGGAGACCAGGAAGCAATTGGAAGTCGTGTTCTTGGAGGACTTGATCAGGGAATCGATAATCTTGTTACACGCATTGCAAAATCTGGTTCTGAATATGAAAGAGCCCAGCTTAATGCAACACGAAGTTCAAAACTTGCTCTTGATGTAACACAGCAGGTTTCAAGAGAAGGGGATTTGGATTTTACAAAAGCAATTACAGATATGAAAATGCTTGATTATACAAACCAGGCTACTTTAAGTCAGGCTGGAAAAATGTACAGTTCAACTTTATTAAATTATATGCGCTGATTGAGGTAGAAAATGGAAATTATTACTAAAGCAATGGGAAAAATGGAAGTTTCAGAAGATAAAATATTTGAAATTCCAGAAGGCCTTTATGGTTTTGAAGATTACACCAAATATGCACTTTTAGATTCTGAATATGATCCATTTTTGTGGCTGCAGAGTATAGATGATCCTCATCTGGCATTTTTAATTGTAGATCCATTTTTAATTTGTAATGATTATGAAACTGATATTGATGATGAAACTTTGAAAAAAATTGACATCACAAAACCAGAAGATATTATCATTATGACTATTGTTACAATTCCTCCTGCTGGAACACCTATTACAGCAAATTTCCAGGGACCTCTTGTAATTAACAAAGGTAAAAGGAAATGTATGCAGGTTATTTTAAACGATAACCGCTGGTCAACAAAAGTAAATATTATTGAAGCTCTCAATAAAAAGGGAGGTCAATAGTGTTAATATTATCAAGAAAAATTGATGAAAAAATCCGTATTGGTGATGATATAGTAATCACTTTGATTGATGTTCACGGAGATCAGGTAAAAATAGGCGTTGAAGCACCAAAGCATGTAAAAGTTTTTAGACAGGAAGTTTTTGATGCTATCCAGAAAGAAAATAAAGAAGCTGTCTTAGAAAATAAAGATTCTAAAGCAGCTATTGATGCGGTTAGCGTACTTTCTAAATTACTTAAAAAATAAAAAATTTGGGATGTTTTGATGAAATAATTCATAAGAACATCCCATTTTTTTATTTATTTTGATTTTTTACTATTTCTGCTTCACTTGCCCTTAAATATAGAGGCCCGTCAAAATCTTTTATAGGAGCTTCATTTTTAGCTATCATTTCTTCAGCAATAGAAAAAAGTGCTTCTGAAGTAACAATATTTGTTTTTGGTGTAAAAATTTTGATTTTTTTATTTTTTTCTTCAATCAGATTTTTAAGTTTTTCTGAATCTGGGCCACAAACTATAAGCTTCTTAATTTTTTTTACACTATTAATGACTATATCTGTATCCCAGTCGCCGTCTTCAAGTAAAGTTTTATTTCCATCACAAAGACGGGCATAATATTTATTTTTATTTGCATCTATAGCAGAAAGAACCGGCATATCAAAATTACCAAAACAGTAAGCGTGCATTGCTAAAGTAGAAATGCCATATACAGGTACTTCGAAAGCCATTTCAATTGCTTTTAATGCAGAAATACCAAGGCGTAAACCTGTAAAACTTCCAGGTCCCAAAGTAATTGCAGTGTAATCTAAATCTGCTGGAGCAAGAGAAACTTTTTCCAGAACATAATCAATGGCTGGAACAATAGATTCAGACTGTTTCATGCCAATATCATAAATGCTGGTAAATGTTTTATCTTCGTTCTTAGCTGAAATAATCATTCTGCTAATGGCACAATCTATACTTAAGGCTTTCATAGTTTCCCCTTATTCTGCTGCTTCAAAATCAATTTTATCATTGTTCCAGTTATCAATCTTTATGATGCGGGAACCATCTTCCTGTGGAGTAATATTAAGAATGATTGTTTTAGAAGGCAATTCATCCATTATTTTTTCACTCCATTCAATTATTGAAACCCCGTCTCCATAAATCATATCATCTGTACCAAGATTTATAAAATCTTCGCCGCCTTCCAAACGGTATACGTCCATATGATAGAGAGGCATTTTTCCGTAATATTCACTGATTAAACAAAAAGTAGGACTTGTAATTGTATCGCTTATACCAAGTGCTGCAGCAATTCCTTTTGTAATAGTAGTTTTACCAGCAGCCAAAGTTCCCTGCATGGCAATAACATCGCCTTTTTTTAATTTTTCACCAATTTTCTGGCCTAAAAGAATTGTTTCTTCTGCTGTGTGGGTTTTAAAAGTTAGCAAGTTAATTTACCTTCTGTTTCTTCTTTCATAATAAAATCAACGATTGCTCGTTTAAGAGGGATTAAAGGATAATTCAATTTTGGGAACTGAAGAAGGTCGATTTTCTTATTTCCCAAAGGATCCATTTCGATTGAGAATTTTAACTGTCCATGTTCTGTAGAAGTAGGAAGTTCAATGTAGATTTCTCCAGAATATTTTCTGATGTAAAAAATTTGTCCTTCTTCTCTTTGGATGTCTTTGATTTCTACAACCTTCATGTCTTATAGAATACAAAAAAAAACAGTAGATAGCAAGTGGGAGTTTCCTCTAGAGCTTATAGTTATAAACATATTCAAAAATGCGGTTTTGTGCTTCTACAGAAAGCTGTAAAAACTGAATATGGAGTGCAAAAAAGCCGCCTGGCAGTTTTCTTGTTCCTTTTATAATTCCAGTAATTTTTAAGCCGTTTGAAAAACCTGGAAGAAAAAGAGCTAAATGTTGTTTTTCCTGAATTGGAAGATTTGTTTTAATACAACAACCGCCGCCAGAAATATTGGATAAAGTTCCATCATATTTTTTTTCAGAAATTGTAAAATTAAAAGTTCCATCTGGATTTTGTACTTTTTTTGCAGCAGAAAAAGTACATTCACTGTCAAACATCTGTCTTCTAAAGTGTCTGTGAGTTTCTGTAACAATTTTATCAGAATGTGCTACAAAAATTGTTGCAGAACCATCTGTATTTTTCTGATATCTTACAATACGTGAAATAAAATTATGAGAAAGACCGTTAGCAGTTTTAAAAGTAAATCGTAAACGATGTAACAATTCAGGACGATTTTTTAATTCATAAAAGAATTTTGGAACTTCAAGTTCAAAATAATCTTTTTTATTGCTTTTTAGAGTAAAAGGAAATTGTTCGTTATTGTCGGCAATAAAAAATACTATTGTTTCAGGTTGAATCTGCTTTGTTGAAATAAGCGACTTTGTTTTAGCTGAAATTAATTCAATAGAATAGTTTAATCTAAAGAAAAGATTAAGTTTGTTTTCATCTGCCCCTGAAAGCATAAGCTTAAAATATGCAGTTTTAAACAATTCCTGAAGGGCTTGTGAATCTTTTATGGTGTAAGTAATATTTGGAAGATCCATTAACTGGCATAATTCGAATAAAAGGTCTGCTTCTTCTTTTGGAAAATTATATTCTTTCTGAAGTTTTTTTATATCTTTTAAGGTAGTTTTTCTGTTCTTCTGTTTTTCCTGATATTCAGGAGAATTTATGTAATTACTTACAACTTTAGAAATAATCCAAATTAAAAAAACGAATACTGCTATTAAAAACAGGATTAAGATAAAAATCATATAAGGAGCATTTTGTCTGGCTATAATAGGAGAACCGTCCGGTGTATAATTCATATAAAACTCCTTTGTAAGTTATTTACATGTTTTTTAATGCCTGTGAAATTGCCTGTAATCTAGGACAGATTTCATATTCTGAAAGGTCACCAATTAAAACTGTATCGTTTGACTGTAATGCCTGTTCATAATCCAGAAGAATTGGAGAAAATTCCTGGAAAAAGTCATTGAAATTTTTACCTTCAATAGTTGTATTTGTAAAAGTTTCTGGGAAGAGGGTTGCAAGGGCTGCAATGTGGCATAAGTCATCAATTGAATCAGCCAGTTCTTTAATAGAGGCAGTTACATTAGAACCTTTTCCATTCTGAAAATCTACAGGAACATTTTCCATTTTAGCAGAAAGCTGGTCAAAACATTCTGAAAGAGATTCAAAAGATTCTTTAATAGCCTGTTTTGTAATTACTGAAAATTCAAATTTTGTATTTTCGCCTAAAGGTTTGCCTGCTTCTTCATCAAACTCCTGGGCACTAATCTGTTTTCCGTCTACACAAATTTCAAGAACAGCGGCATCGTTTTCTTCGCAGGTAATTTCAAAAGAGCGTAATACATCTCCAATTGTCTGTTCTGATTCTAACTGTGCGTCTGTTTTATTTCCGTTGATGTATACTTCTATCATTTTGATACTCCTTTAATTATCTGTTTGAATTATTCTGTCTGTTTGTAAAATTAGAAATTGTATTCTGCTGAGATTCAAGACTGTTTAGTGAACCCTGCATTGTACTGAATTTACTTTTAAGTTCAGCTTCTTTTTGACTCATTTGACTTTCAAGTTTTGTGATTTTTGATTCAGAAGTTTTAATTTGAGAATCAAGAGAAGAAGTTTTCATAGAAAGAATTCCACCAGTCTGGGTATAAGCAGAAACTTCTTTGTCTAAGCGGTATGCAATACCAGAGTCTATAATTAAATCTCCGTCTGAATCGTAACCAAACAGATTTTTAATTTCTTCCAGATTGTTTTCAAGTGCGTCATCAAGTTTCTTTTCATCAATTTCCAGATAACCTCTTAAACGGCTGGCTGAATAACTTCCGGAAAAACCAGAAACATTTGTTGAAATACCAATTTGAGCAAGAAGTGTAATGGTTGCATAATCAGAAAATTTATATGGAGTGTTCAAAATAGATGCCATATTATTCTTTATGCTGGATAAAGTAAAATCTGCCTGGAACATTCCCAGTTGCTTTGATAATGCATCTTTTTCATCTGCAGAAAGATATTCCAATTCTTCAATAATTTCAGATTTATTCTGAGAAAGAACATTAAGTTTTGCAACTACCTGATTATATTTTCCTACAAATTCAATCAATGCATTTTTAGAAGCTTCTTTGTCGGCTTTTACAGTAATTGTTGCAGCTTTTTCTGTTTTTTCATGAATGTGAAGAGTTATTTCAGGAACAACATCATCAATATCGTTTGTTGGTCTTGTGATTTTGATACCTTCATACTTAATTGTACAGTCACCGGCTTCTTCAATTGCATTATTTGGTGTATATCCAACTTCTTCTGCAGAATCGTATGCAGAGAAAGCCGAAACTTCAAGTGAATATCCTGTATTCTGGTTTCTTACAATAATAGATTTTAATCCTTCATAGTCAGAAACAGGTAAATCAATAGTTAATTCATCGTTAGAAAAAAGATCTGGAGTAGAAATTAATTTTTCTGAACCGTCTGCCATAACCGCGTATAAAACATTTTTGTCGTTTATTGGATCAACAGATTTTTGTGGAATAATTTCAGCTTTAATTAATGTTTCTGATGCGCTGTTTCTTACAACAATTCCTTCAAATTCAGCAAACCCTGAATCTGGAATAACAGGGGAGTCAGGCTGTTTATTTAAAGCTTCTGTAATATCTGTTACAGCATTTGATCTTACTTTAAAAGTGATGTGATTAGTGTTTTTCTGTGCAACTTCTGCTGGAACTGCAAGCTGAAAAGCACCTCTTGGAGCTACGGTAATAGTTCCGTTTGAAATATTTGTTCTTGTAAGAGAGAGGGGAGGCATTTTTGTCTGTTCATCTGAATGTACAGGTGGAACAGCAATGAAGTCTGAGGCAGAATTACCAAAGTTGATTTTCTTGGTTTCCACTGCAGTAATCATTCCAGAATTAATTGCAAAATCTTTTGCGCTACCTTCAAATACAAGGCGATTTTCTCTTCCTGTTGCAAGGGATTCAATCATAATAGTCTTTTTGCCCTGGCTTGCACCAATTACTAAAGATTTTATGACACCATTGCTTCTTTTATTTAATGCATCGGAAAAACTTTTTAATGAACCACCTTTCCAGTTCATTGTAACTGTCTTGTCTTTTACTTTATAAGTATAAACTCCAGATGGAACCTGATAGTCTGCATCAAGTTCTCCAGATAAAAAGCGATCGGAAGTTGCAGGTTGAATTACATCTACTTTAAAAGACTGAATGTCAGCACTTCTGTTTGCAGTTGCTGTAATTGCATCTTCATTTGATGAGGTGGTAAGTTTACTGTTAAATGGATTTTCGTAAGAGTATAAGGTCTTTATACTGTCACGAAGAGTAGTGAGTTGGGTGTTTACTTCTCGCCAGGCTTGTCTCTGATCCTTATAGGTTTCCAGCTGATTCTGTTCCCTTGTTAACGGAATCCGCTCAACCTGCATAAGTTTTTCTACTGTCTCATTTGTGTTATAAGGATCAGTTACTCCTGGAATATTAAGTCCAGCCATAGTTAGTGTCAGAACTACACAGATTAAGCCATCTGGTCAAACAGACTACCAATTGTCTGTCTAATACGAAGCTTTAATTTCTGTATGTCTTCTGACGGAATCTCCTTTAATACCTGATTAGTACTAGAATCAACAACTTTAATAACAACAGAGCCTAACTCTTTGTTAACATTAAACTGAAGTTTTCTTCCGTCTACTTGCTCCGAAAGTTTCTGAAGCTGTTGAGAGTCAGCTTTAATTTCGGCAAGATTCTGTTCTATGCTTTGGGCGACCTGAGCTCCATTTGGAGTTTGTGAAACAGTCTGTGCTGCTGCAACAGACTTTCCTGCACTAATGCTGGAGGTATAAAATTGTGTCTGGCCATCCATTGCCATAGTGACCGATGAAGAAGTATTAATAGTATTCATGGTTCACTCCTTTTTTACACACTGCGAAAGTGTTTCCTTCCTTGTAATTTATAAAAAATATATAAAAATATATTTACCAAAATGAAAAAATCAGAAGGGGGGCGCAACCCCTTCTGTTTAATCCAAGTCAAAAAGATGACATCCAGAAATCTCTTTAACTTATTAATAAAACTATTGTAACAAACCTAAAACTGTCTGTGACTGAGAATTAGCCTGTGCGAGCATTGCAGTACCAGCTTGTGTGAGAATCTGGTTCTTTGTATACTCAACAATTTCAGAAGCCATGTCTGTATCACGGATACGGCTTTCTGCAGCCTGAGTATTTTCAGCAGCAATGTTAATTCCTTTTGCAGCCATTTCAAATCTATTCTGATATGCACCAAGATCAGCTCTCTGTTTATTAACATTTTTAAGAGCTTCATCAATAGTTGCAATTACTAAATTTGCTGATTCAGGTGTAGCAATAGTAATGCCATCTTCAGAACCCTGAGCACCCTTGAGACCAAGAGCAGTTGCAGTCATAGTTCCGATGTATACACGTGTATTCTGATCAACATTTGCACCAACCTGGATTTGCATAACAGCTCCTCCTTCCTGTCCAAAGCGGCCTGTAAGCATGTTCATACCATTGAACTGTGCCTGACTTGCTATACGATCAACTTCAGCAACAAGCTGAGATACTTCAACCTGAATCTGCATACGATCTTCTTCGCTGTAGATTCCGTTAGCTGACTGTACAGATAATTCACGAATGCGCTGAAGAATATCTGTAGTTTCCTGCAAATAACCTTCTGTTGTCTGAATGAAAGAAACTCCATTCATAACATTCTTACTAGCCTGGTTGAGACCACGAATCTGACTGCGCATCTTTTCAGATACTGCTAATCCAGAAGCATCGTCTCCGGCGCGATTGATACGTTCACCAGAAGAAAGTTTTTCCATATTCTTAGTAATATTGTCATTAGAAATGTTCAATACTCTGTTAGAATAAAGAGAACTCATATTGTGATTAATAATCATATTTGTGCCTCCATGTTTTATAACGTTAAAGCCTCTTGCTTTACGTCCTGCAGGTGAAGGCTAAACCAGTACTGCGCCTCTGATTTAGTTTCAGACCTAATACAGCAGGAATAGTCAGATTGAGTTATAAATATAACAAAACAGTCTGACTGTTCTTGCTGTCACCTGCAGCACATAGCTGCACATATTTCAAAGAACAAAATGCTTCTGAAAGAGCATTATTAATTTCAGTGTATACGGATTTTACAATAGAGAAGAGTAGAAATCCGTGCAATAACATATATGGGCATAATATACCCATATATATTATTATAATACACTATTCGAGCAAATACAAGATTTAAACTAGCGTAATCTTAAAACATTATGGGAGTGGCAGTTAGCTCACTCCTCATTATGTTCTTAACGCAACAAGCTTAAAACATTCTG
>JAKSTH010000069.1 GCA_024402655.1 Treponema sp.
ATTTCTGACACAACTGAAGAAAGAAAAGAAAACCTTAAGGCTATCCTCCCACTTCAGCAGAAAGACTTCTACAATATCATCAAGACTATGGAAGGACGTGCTGTAACAATCCGTCTCTTGGACCCTCCATTAAACGAATTCGTACAGGCTGAAACTCCAGACTTGGCTAAAGCTTTGGCTAAGAAACTTGGTGTTAAAGTTGACTTCATCAACAAGAAATACTCTGAATTGAACGAACACAACCCAATGCTCGGTCACCGTGGTTGTCGTCTCGCTATCACATATCCAGAAATCTATGAAATGCAGGTTGAAGCTATTGCTCGTGCAACAGCTCAGGCTGAAAAAGAAGGTCTTAAACACGACGTTCGCATCATGATTCCAAACGTAACAACTGCTAACGAATTGAAACAGATTCGTGCTCAGGCAGAAGCTGTAATCGCTGCAGTAAATGCTGAATGCAAAACAGCTCTCAAGTTCCAGATTGGTTCTATGATCGAATTCCCACGTGCTGCTGCTACAGCTAACGCTATTGCAGAATGTGCAGACTTCTTCTCATTCGGTACAAACGACCTTACACAGACAACATTCGGCTTCAGCCGTGATGACTACTCTAAATTCATCGATTCTTACTTGGATCAGAAGGTTCTCCTCCAGGATCCATTCAAGACTTTGGACGAAGATGGTGTTGGTGTAATGATTGGTCTCGCAGAAGAAAAGGGACGTTCAGTTAAAGCTGACCTCCACCTTGGAATCTGTGGTGAACACGGTGGTGACCCAGCTTCTATCGCTCTTTGTTACAAGCTCGGTTTGAACTACGTATCATGTTCTCCATTCCGTGTACCTGCTGCTCGTTTGGCTGGTGCTCAGGCAGTTATTAAAGCTAACAAATAGTTTTAGTTAAGTGCTAACAAAAAGGCGTTTCTTCGGAAACGCCTTTTTTATTTTAAATTCGTTAAATTTGAAAAAATGATGTACAATATAAATTACATGAATTTTCTTTATGAATATAATATTTGTGCTCTTGTAGTTGTTCTCACAATTGTATTTAGTTTTTTTAAAACACAGAGTTTAAAAACAAGATTTCTTAATATGTTTAAAATTGTTTTAGGTTTTAATGCACTTTCTACAATTTTTGAACTTATTTCAATTATTTTTATTCAATATCCAAATATACTGCCACTTTGGTTAAGCTATGTTATAAACTGCAGTCATTACATTTTTATGATGGGAATGGGATGGAGTTATACATATTTCTTATATTACATTATTGAAGATAAGAGAAAAGAAGTCTTTTCGGAAAAATCTGTTTTACATGTTTTCTTTGTAATTCAAATTATATTTATTGTATTAACTCCAATTACACACGGTGTTTTCTATTTTGATGAAAATGGTTTGTATCAGCATGGAAAATATCTTCCTGCTTTAATGGCTTTTTCATTCATCTTTAATTTGAATTGTGTCAGACTTGTTATAAAATATAAAAAGTATCTTACCAAATTTCAGGTTGTCACAATTATTTGTTATTGTATTTCCATTTTATTTGTAGGCATTATTCAGGGAAAAGACTGGAGATACTTATTTTTCAACTTTGCCTGTACTGCAGCTATTTTATTTACTTACTTTTCTTTGGAAAATCCTTCCAACTTTAAAGATAAGGAAATGGAAATCTTTAACCGTACAGCATTTCTTTTAATGGTTAATGAAAAACTTTTGGAAAAGAAGTCTTTTAGAATTATTGCTTTTCAAATTTATGGTCTTAAATATCTGAATAAAACTATTGGTTTTGCAAATCGCGATAAACTGATGAAAAACATTACAGATATACTTTCTATTGCATGTAATAAAATCCCAATTTACAGACTTAGCAGAAGCAAACTTGCAATTATTGTTCCAGATGACGAAGCTATAATGAATAAATACATTGGAAAAATTCAGTTTGTATTTGACGCTCCATTTAGAATTGAAGAATTTAGAATTTCATTAAAAACTCGTATTACAAATCTTATTTGTCCAAAACAGACAGATTCAGCAGATGAAGCAATTGATATTCTTGAAAACATGCTTAAACGAATGGAAGATTTGGAACCAGGTTCAGTTTTATGTGCAGAAAAAAATGTACTTGATAAAGCAACCAGAGAACATCAGATTCAGCAGCTGTTGCAGGATGCTCTTACAAATGATGGTCTTTATGTTGTTTATCAGCCAATCTATTCTGTAGAAAATAAATGCTTTACAACTGCCGAAGCCTTAGTTCGACTTTCTTCTACAGAATTAGGCTACATAGGTCCAGATGAATTTATTCCTATTGCCGAACATAACAGCCTTATTCTTCAAATTGGAGAAGTGGTGTTTAAAAAGGTTTGTCAGTTTATTATTAATGAAAAAATCTGGGAAAAAGGAATAGAGTATATTCATGTAAATCTTTCTGTATTGCAGTGTATGCAGGAACAGTTATACTCAGAACTTTTTAGAATTATGGACTCTTATGGTTTGGATTATAAATACATCAATCTGGAAGTAACAGAAACTTCTGCTATTGCTTCCAGCGAAACCTTAAAGAGCAATATGGAAAAACTGATTGAAAAGGATGTTATGTTTTCTCTTGATGATTTTGGATCAGGTTTTTCAAATATGAATACACTTGTTGAATATCCTTTTAAAACAATCAAATTGGACAAGTCAATTATTGATAATGCTTTTGATGATGAAAAGGCAAAAATCATTTTAACAAACACTATCAAAATGCTTAAAAAACTGGATATGGAAATTGTTGCAGAAGGTGTTGAAACAGAAAAACAGTTAAATGAATTGCAGATAATGGGTTGTAATTATATTCAAGGTTACTATTTTTCAAAGCCGTTAAAACAAGATGAATTTTTGGAGCTGCTTAAATGATATTCAATTTTAAATATGAAACTGTAGCAGTTGGAATAACTCTTTTATTACTGATGTTGTATTTGAAGAATCGTGTTATTAAGACACGCCAGCTTCAGATTTTTGGAGCATTAGTATTTTTTACTTGTATTTCCAGTGCTTTTGATATTATGACAGTTTTGATGTATCAAAATCCTACTGAATATTCTTTTGGAATACAGTTTACAATAAATACCTTGTATCAAATGTCTTTCCACATTATTGCATATATCTACTTCTTTTTTATGGTAATGCTTTATGATGAAAAGAAACATAAATCTGTAACTGCAAATATACTTATTTCTATTCCATATTTTATTTCTTTTGTATTGGATATAACAAATTACTTTACTAAAGCTGTTTTCTATTTTGATGAAAATATGGTTTATCATCAGGGACCATTCCTGATTTACATGTATATTCAGGCCTGGTTCTATTTGCTTATAGGAATTATTATCGGTTTAAAAAATAAGAATAAGATTTCCCGTGAAAATAAGGTAACTCTGTTTTTTTATATCATAGCCAATGCAATTTCTCTTGTTGTTCAGCTGTTTTTGCCTAACTTACTTATTACTGGTTTTATTCTTGCAACATCGCTTTTACTCACATTCCTGTGTCTGGAAAATCCTCAGGATTACATAGACAGAGAAATGGGTGTTTATAACAGAATTGCTTTTGTAAGCATTGTTCCAAATATATTCAAAGAACGAAAAAATCTTGAAGTAGTAGGTATAAAGTTTGAAGAAATGAAATACCTGAATGATACAATTGGTATTTTTAATAGAATGCAGCTTTTAAAATCTATTGCTTCGTTTTTGCAGGCTACTTTTGGTAAATATAATGTTTTTAGAATTTCCAGAAGTAAGATTTCGGTGATTTTAAGTAAGGATCCGGAAGAACGGGAAAATCAGATTAAAAAACTTCAGGAAAAACTGCTGGAACCTTTTGAAACAAATAATGTAAAACTTTCACTTTCTGTTTATCTTGATATTATTAAGTGTCCTGAAGATACAGATAACATAGAAGACTTGCTTGATTTACTGGAAAATTCTTTTTCAGATTTGCTTACACCTAGCAGACTTTCCATTGTAACTGCAAATAAAGAGATTCTTGAAAAAAGAAAGCGTGAAAATCAGATTTTAATGATTCTTGAAAATGCAATTGAAAAGAAAGAATTCGAAGTTGTATATCAGCCAATTTATTCAATTAAGAGTCATAAATATACTGCAGCAGAAGCTCTTTTGCGATTAAAAAATTCCACATTGGGAATAATTAAACCAGAAGAATTTATTCCTATTGCAGAAAAAAATGGCATGATTTTAAAAATCGGGAACTTTGTTTTTAAAGAAGTGTGTAGATTTGTTAGTAGAAGTCGAATCACCGAATCTGATATAAAAAATATTCATATAAATCTTTCGGTTGTGCAGTGTATGCAGGAAAAATTACATCAGCAGTTGTTCGAAATTATGGACAATTATGATATTCCTTATAGTTATATTAATCTGGATATTACTGAAAACACAGCTTATGCTTCAAAAGACATTCTTAAAAAGAATATGCAGCTTATGAAGCAGAAAAATATGAGTTTTGCACTTGATGATTATGGTATTGGATTCACTAATACTGCGAATATTATTAAATATGCGTTTAGTACAATCAAAATCAATAAAAAACTTTTCTGGGATGCATTAAAAGACCAAAAAGCCCGGGTTATTTTGAATCAGACGGTTCAAATGCTTAAAGAACTTAATATGGAAGTTGTGGCGGAAGGAATTGAAACTAAGGAATTGGTAGAAATGGCTTCTGAAATTGGTTGTGATTACATTCAGGGATATTATTATTCTTATCCGTTGAATGAAAAAGATTTTGTACTTTTTATGAGATAAAAAAAAGCTGCACTTCAAAATTAAAGTGCAGCTTTTCTATTATAGAACTAATTCAACTTATTTGGCATTTAAGTTTGTATCAAGTGGAATGCGTCCAATTTTTGAAACATAGAAGATTCCAGCTTCTTCATCGATGTAACCTGTAAGGAATACTTTTACACCTTTAATGTCCAATAAATCTTCTTTTAATAATGGATCTTCAACAACTACGTTGAGTTTTTTATTATCGATTGTTACAAACTGAAGATATGTAACTCCATCTTTTTTTGTTGTTTTGATTTTACCACGGTATGGCAAAACTCTTTTAACCTGCTGTTCTATTGCTGTTGTCTGTTTTGCAGATGTTGTTTTTGGAGAGGCAGCGAAAACGCTAATTCCAAGTGTAGAAATAACTGCAGCTACACATACTACTTTTTTAATTGAATTAATTGTTGCTTTCATAATCATTACCTCATTAATGTTTGATATACTTATTAAACGACATTATATGAAAAAAAGATACACCTTTTTAAAGATTTTAAGAATTTTCTTAAAAATAAATTATATTCATTTTTCCCTGAGGTTCAAAACCGATTTTTGTGTATAAGTTTTTTGCTGGAATGTTGCGGTCTTTTACAAAAAGGCAGACTGCTTTGCCTGATTTTTGGATTCGTGTAGAAATTGCATTTATAAGATGCCATGCATAGTAGTTGTGGCGGTGCAGGGGATGAGTGAAGATGCCGCCTAATTGAACCCAATTGTAGCCAATTGCATTTGTATTTACTTTTGAAACATATTCATTGTCTTCTGTTCCACAATAAAGTGCCATTACAAGCTGGTTTTTAAGAATATCTGAAAGCATAAGGCCGGTTTCATTATCTGTAATTTTCTGATTTGGAAGAGCTACTTCTTTTATGATGTAATTTTTTTGAAGATTAAAAAGGAAGTCAAAATCCTGTTTTGTACAGCACTTTATTATATCATCGTCGCTTAAAGTTTCAGGGGCTTTGTTTGGGGAAGAAGTAAGTGTCATTATTTCATATTCATTGGTGTGTTTTGGAATAATATTTTGATTTATTTTTGAAAGCAGGGTAGTGAAAAATTGGCAGCCTTTTTGTTCACCCAAAATTAAATGAAAGTGGGAAAAGTTGTGATTGGAAAAAAGTGGAAAAAGCAGATTTTCATAAACTTCTTCGTTGTTTAATAAAAATGGAAGGCAGAAATACAAAGCTTTGTTCAGAAAAAAGAAACCGGTAATATCATCTTTATTTTGTGGATTAGAATTTTTAGAAATAAAATAAATGTGGTCAGGACCTTTTTTTAACAAGGAACATAATTCTACAATTGAATATTCGTAGGGAACAGAAAAAGCCTGAAGAAGAGGAATATGGTTAGACTGACATTCAATTAAAAACAGATTTTCCATTTGTTTATAACATAGCATTATTTTCTTAAAAAATCTCATATTTGATTTACCTTGAAAAGTTCATTTATAAATTTTATAGTTTTTATGTATAAAAATAGTTATAGGAGAGGTTATGGATTCTGTTTTATCTTGTTCCGGATTAACTAAATATTATGGCAAAAAAATAGCTTTGGATGATGTAAATCTGGAAGTGCCAAAAGGAAACATTGTTGGTTTATTGGGACCAAATGGAAGTGGAAAAACTACTTTATTAAAAATGGCGGCAGGGTTACTTACACCAACCAGCGGTGAAATTACTGTTTGTGGCTTTAAACCTGGTCCAGAAAGCAAAGAACTTTTAGCGTATCAGCCAGACACTGTTTATTTAAATAATTGGATGAATGTAATTGATCTGTTTAAAATGATGGAAGATTTTTATCCTAATTTTGATATGGAAAAAGCAAAGGACATTCTTAAACGTTTGGAAATTAATGAAAAAGATAAGCTTCATACCATGTCTAAAGGAACAAAAGAAAAAGTACAGCTTGTTTGTACAATGAGCCGTAAAGTTCCACTTTATATCCTGGATGAACCTATTGGTGGGGTAGATCCTGCAGCTCGTGAATACATTTTAAATACAATTCTTACAAACTATCAGGAAGAAGCATCTGTAATTATTTCTACACATTTAATTTCAGATGTAGAACAGATTCTTAATCATGTAATTTTTATTAAAAAAGGAAATATTGTTCGCCAGGGAAATGCAAATGCAATTCGCGAAGTGGAAGGAAAAACAATTGATGCATTATTTAGAGAGGTATTTAAATGTTAAAAAGAAATCCTTTTAAATATATTGGAAAAGTATACAAGTATGAATGTAAGAATATTTCTAGAACATTAATACCTTTGTTTGTTATTCTTTTGATTATGGGAATTGTATTGGGATTTTTGCAGTCTCCGTTATCTTCTTACACAAAAGAGATTTCTAATAATGAAATAATGAAAAGTATTGTTGTTATTGTTCTTACTGCAATGTTTGTTTTATATATTTTTGCGGTTTTTGTTGTTACTTTAGTTTTGCTTTCAAGCAGATTTAAAAAGAGTATGACAGGAGATGAAGCTTATTTAAATCTTGTTTTACCTGTTACTATGGCTGAACATATATGGGGAAGATTTCTTGCAGCTTTAACCTGGATACTTTTATGCTTTGTAACAACTGTAATTTCCAGCGGCTTTTTGATGATAAAAAATGAGGCTTTAGAATGGTTTCCAGAATTAATTGATGCTGTTAGGGAAACAGGTTTTGAAGTTATAGGAATGACACCAGCACAATTTTTTACAATGCATTCTTTAATTATATTTGTAGAAGTTATTACTATTGTGTTGCTGATTTATTGTGTAAATAGTCTTGGTCATTTGGCACAGAAAAACAAAACAATTGTAAAATTGATTTCGGTGATTGGTTTGTTTTATGTATTTTTAAATTTGCCAGGTAGGATTAAAGGGTTTATGGGTGAAGAGATTTCTTATCTTACAGGATTGCTGGTAATTTTATTTACACACTTGTTTTTATGTATTGTTTTTATGATTACTACACAACTGGTGTTTAAGAAAAGATTGAATCTTGAATAGGCTGTGCCATGGTTAAAAAAGGAAGGGCGTCTTAAAAGACGCCCTTTTTATGTTTTTTTGTAAATATTAGTTTCTGAAACTGTGGATTGGAGCTGGAATGCGACCACCACGATTGATGAAATCTGCACATCCAAACTTGCTTACTGGCATAACTGGACAGCCACCAAGTAATCCGCCAAATTCAACCCATTCACCAGCTTTTTTACCAGGAGCAGGAATTAAACGGCAGGCAGTTGTTTTGTTATTTACCATACCAATTGCAAATTCGTCGGCAAGAATACCAGAAATTGTTGTAGCAGGTGTGTCACCTGGAATAGCAATCATATCAAGACCTACAGAACAAACTGTTGTCATAGCTTCAAGTTTTTCAAGACAGATAGAACCTTTTGTTGCTGCTTCAATCATACCTTCGTCTTCAGATACAGGAATAAATGCTCCAGAAAGACCTCCAACATTTGTAGAAGCCATTACACCGCCTTTTTTAACCATATCTGTAAGCATAGCCAAAGCAGCAGTTGTACCAGGAGCACCGGCACCATCAAGACCAATTTCTTCCAAAATGCGGGCAACTGAATCGCCTACAGCAGGAGTTGGTGCAAGTGAAAGGTCAAGAATACCAAAATCTACACCAAGACGTTTTGCAGCTTCTGAACCAACTAACTGACCCATACGAGTGATTTTGAATGCCATCTTTTTAATACCATCAGCTAATTCGTTGATAGGACGACCTTTATATTCACGGGCTGCAGCTAAAATTACACCAGGACCAGAAACACCAACATTGATTACACAGTCACCTTCACCAGGTCCGTGGAAAGCACCTGCCATGAATGGGTTATCTTCTGGAGCGTTACAGAATACTACAAGTTTTGCACATCCGTTTACTTCACAAGATTTTGAAACTTCTGCTGTTTTTACAATTGTTTCACCCATAAGTTTAACGGCATCCATATTGATACCAGATTTTGTTGAACCAACGTTTACAGAAGAACAAACAAAATCAGTTGTTGCTAAAGCTTCTGGAATGGAGTCAATTAAAATGCGGTCTGCAGGAGTAATTCCTTTTTGAACCAAAGCACTGAATCCACCAATAAAGTTTACGCCTAATTCGTGAGCACAGCGATCCAAAGTTTTAATATATGGAACATAATTTTTTGCATTTGAAGCACCAGCTACAAGAGCGATTGGTGTAACAGAAATACGTTTATTGATGATAGGAACACCAAATTCCTTTTCAATATCCTGGCCAACTTTTACTAAGTTGCCGGCTTTTTTCATAATTTTGTCGTAGATTTTCTGACATGCACGGTCTACATCTGAGTCTGCACAATCCATAAGTGAAATACCCATTGTAATACAACGAATATCCAGCTTCTGGCGCATGAACATATTTACAGTTTCTTGAATTTCATTTGGTGAAAAAAGCATTTATAAGCTCCTATAATTCTATTTGTTCTTACATTTTAATGAAAAAAAAGGACTTTCACAATTGGGTTATTTTTTAATCTGGAACCAATTCCAAAAGTCTGGATCTTCTTGTCCTATTCGCCAGAAACCAACTTTTTGAATGCCGGCATCTTTATACATGCGGCAGAATTTAAGAACAGAGTAGGTATCATTAAAATAGCCGGTTACATTAACTTCTGTTTTATAAGTAAAAGTTGGAATGTCATTTTCATAGGTTACTTTGGCTACATCATTTTCCCGCATAACGCGATTTACGCCGCTAAAGTACCAGGCACCCGCTGGAGATTTATCTGCCCAGGTTCGTCCATAAAATGGAATACCCATAACAAGTTTTTTTGCTGGAATGGCTTTAATTGCATAATCAATAATTTTTTGACACCATTCATAGTCGGCAATTGGACCAGGTGCACTTGTAGACCAATGCTGATCATAAGCCATAATAAATACACGGTCACAATAGCTGGCAATTTTTGCATAAGGATACATATCTTCCTGTAAAAGCTTAAAGCGGGCAGGAACACAAACAGAAAACCATTTTTCCTGACCAAGAGAATAGCGTAAATCAGCAAGGAATGTTATAAAATTATTTCGGTCTCTGGCAGGAATAAGTTCAAAGTCGATATTAACGCCGTCAAAGTTTTTTGCTGCGGCAACAATATCTTTAATCAGTTTTTTGCGAAGATTATAATTAGGGTCTAAAACAAAGTGGGAAAGAGATTTTGAATCGCAAGTGATTACAAGATGGCAGCGGGCAGTTCCAGTATCAATGATTTTTCTGGAAGGAACATCAACTAATTCACCATAACTGTTGATTGTGGCTGAAAAAAGACATACATCTGTAACAGGCATACTTTTGTTGTATTCACTAAGTCTTTCTTTTGAAACAAAGCCCCAGTTTTCTTTAAAAGAAACTGGTTCACCAGTTGGTTCTTTTAATTTATATTTTGCTTTAGGTTCTGTATTCTGAGCAAAACATAAAAATCCGGTTAATAATAATAAGGGGATTAAAAATTTCTTCATAAAATAATTATCGGAGAATTTTGAATTGAACCTAATATTCTATGAAGAAAAAATGAGGGTTATTTTGTAAGAATTTTATACATTGGATTTTCATTAGGAAGCAGCTGCAAAATGTGTTTTTCGCAGGCAATGCATTCTGTTGGATCATGAGTAACATGAAGAATTGTTGTGCTGCCACTGTTTCCAATTGTGTCCATAAGATTTAAAACTCTATCACGCTGAGTTTCATCTAAACCGTGGCATGGCTCATCTAAAATCAGGATTTTTGGAGCTTTTACTGCAGAACGGAGAATAAGTAAAGCTCTCTGTTCGCCATAGCTTAAGTTCCCAAAAGCTTCAGATTCCCGACCTTCAAAGCCACCAAGTTTAAGCCACTTTTTTGCAGCTGCAATTTCTACATCAGTTGGAGTTTCATAAAGTCCGATGGAATCTTTAAAACCACTGATAATTACATTTTGAAGGGATGTACCGCCAACCATTCTATATTCAACATGAAGTCTGTATGAAACAATACCAAGTTGTTTTTTTATGTCCCAGATTGTTTCTCCAGAACCACGGCGATTTCCAAAAATCTTAATGTCGTTTGAAAAAACCTGCATGTTATTTCCAGTAATCAGTTCCAGCAAAGTTGTTTTTCCACTTCCATTTGGACCTTGAATAAGCCAATGTTCGCCCTGATACAAATCCCAATTCAAATCACGCAGAACATGATTATCTCCCCAGCCAACATTTACATTATGCATTTCTACTAAAGGTGTTTTTTCATTAGTTGATTCTTCCTGATTTTGAAGAATTTGTGTTTCTTTTAAAGTTTCGTTTAATGATGATGTAAAACTTGTTTTCTGAGCTTGTTTTTCCTGGGCTTTGTTCTGCGAATTTATAATTTTTTCATAATCGCTTCTTAAACCACAGAAACTTATTTTTTTATCTGTAAATTCCAGAACATGAGTAATGGAATCTGGAATTTCATGCCAGCGTTCCATAGCAAGAATGATGTGAGGATATTTTTGTTCCGGATTTTCAGAAGTTTGATTTTTAGCAATAGTGTCGAAAAAGTTTAAAAGGATACTGCGGCTATGAACATCAAGTCCGGCAAATGGATCTGACAAGACAATGAGTTTTTTTGAGCTGATAAGGGCACGGGTCAAAAGTGTACGGCGGATTTCCCCTGTAGACATATATTTAAGACCACGGTCCAAAATCTTTTCTATACCACAAAGCTTTATTGCCTCGTATTTTTCAATTTCTTTTGCCAGCTTTGGAACTTCAGGATTCTTTTTAGGATTTTCTACAAGACCTTCAGCTAAAAATATGCGTCCGGTACGACCAATATCTACGCCGCCTTCTACATATTCGCTTTCATCATTTTCCCGCTCTTCCTGAATAAGTTTTGCAGCCCGTTCAAGAGAAACAATATCTACCGAGTTACCAAAAACTGAAGAAAAAAGTGCATCGTTTAATGCAGTTTGATTTGGAACAAATTTTTCGCCTGCATAGTTAGAAACAGCATTCATAAAGTCGGCTTTTCCGCCACCATTTGGTCCAATTACAAGCCAGGCTTCTCCAGTTTTCATCTCCCAGTTTATCTGGGGGATGATGGTTCCTTTTGAGTTTTCAATACGACAATTTTTTAGTGTGATAAGTGAGTGCAT
>JAKSTH010000007.1 GCA_024402655.1 Treponema sp.
GAACCATAAGCAACCATAATACCCATAGCAATAGACAATGAGTAGAAAAGCTGTCCCATAGCATCAAGACAAATGCGAAGGAATCGTCCAAAAGTTAAACCTTTAAAATTAGGAATAAAGTAAATTCCCAATCCCTGTAAACCTGTTCTTGTTACTCCGTTTCCATCTGTAAATTTAAGGAACATTGAATAAACTGCAATAAAAATTACAAGTACAGCAAGAATTGGCATAAGAATGCGGGAATATTTTTCAATTCCGTTTTCTACACCTTTATAAACAATAACAAAACACATTGCAGCAAATAAGAATGTGTACAAAATTGGCTGCCACTGATGTGTAATAAATCCTGTAAAGAATCCGTCTACAACAGCTGCCTGTCCCTGGAATGCCAGATAAGTACTCATATATTTAATTACCCAGCCACCAATTACACAATAATATGGGTAGATAATAAAAGGTACTACATAAGCAAAAATACCAATAAATCCCCAGCCTTTATGAATCTTTTTGTAAGCTGTAAGTGGACTTTCCTGTGTTTTACGACCAATTGCAACTTCTGTAGTAAGAAGTGTAAAACCAAATGTTAATGCCAAAATAATGTAGATTAATAAGAACAATCCACCGCCATTTTTTGCAGCAAGGTTAGGGAAACGCCAGATGTTTCCTAATCCAACAGCACTACCTGCTGCTGCCAATACAAACCCAATAGAGCCTGTAAATGAGTTACGTTTTTTCTCTTCCATAACTTTTTTCCTCTAAAAATTATAAATATCCGTAAATTATAACATATTATGACAAACATTTAAAATTATTCTATAATCGTTCCAAGGATTAAAAAATGAGTGAAGTTATTTCTCAGGCATTAAAAGATGCAAGAAAAATTGTAATTAAAATCGGCAGCAATACACTGGCAAAGGCAGATGGAACTCAGAATACAGATTTTATGTCTAACTTTGCAAAACAATGTGCTGCATTAATAAAAGATGGAAAACAGATTGTTGTAGTTTCTTCTGGTGCTCAGGTTGCAGGAGTTTCTACAGTAAATGGATGGGCGCGAAAAAAAGATGTTCATTATAGACAGGCCCTTTGTTCTATTGGTCAGGTAGAATTAATGCACCAGTGGAGAAAAGCTTTTGGTGCTGAAAATCTTCACATTGGTCAGCTTCTTCTTACAAAAGATGATTTTGAAAACGAACATCGCAGCTTAAACATCAGAAACACTTTATTTACTTTAGTTGATGAAGGCGTTGTTCCTATTATTAACGAAAATGACTCTGTAAGTTTCGATGAAATTAAAATTGGTGATAATGATAACCTTTCTGCATTAACTGCCATTCTTTGGTCAGCAGATTTGCTTCTTCTTTTCAGCGACATCGATGGTATTTATACAGATAATCCAAAAACAAATCCACAAGCAAAATTAATTGAAGAAGTAGATTCTATTGCTGAACTAAGAAAAGAAATTACAATTGGCGAAACAAATGCTTTTGGTACTGGCGGAATTGAAACAAAAATTCAAGCAGCAGAAAAAGTAACAGAATACGGCATTCAGATGATTCTTGCTAACGGTGGTACAGAAAATGCCGTAGAAACTCTCTATACAGGAAAAGGCAAAGGAACATTATTCCAGGTAAAATAGGAGGAAATATGAAAATCGGTTGTATTGGAACAGGAGCAATGGGTGGCGCAATTATGCGTGCTGTTTGCAAAAAATATGATGTAAAAGACATTCTCGTTACAGATAAAAATGTAGAAATGGGAAAAGCTTTTGCAAAAGAAACAGGAGCTACATTTGTTGCTTCAAACAAAGAAGTTTTAGCTGCAGATTACATTTTCCTTGCTGTAAAACCACAATTTTTAGGAGATGTTTTTGATGAAATTGCATCTTCCATTTCAGAAAAATCTGTAATCATTTCTATGGCTGCAGGTGTAAAAATTGAAAAATTAAACACATGGGCACCAAAAGCTCGCTTTATAAGAATGATGCCAAATGTTTGCGCCATGATTGGTCAGGCAATGACAGCAGTTTCTTATAATTCAAATATTACAAAAGAAGAAGCTGAAACAGCCATTCAGATTTTAAACTGTGCCGGTAAAGTAGAAGTTGTTCCAGAAAAATTAATGGATTGTGTAACAGGAGTTAGTGGTTCAGGTCCTGCTTTTGTATTTATGTTTATTGAAGCAATGGCAGATGCTGCAGTTCGTTGTGGTATGCCTCGCTCTCAAGCTTATACTTATGCTGCTCAAACAGTTTACGGTTCAGCAGGCATGGTTCTGGAAACAGGAAAACATCCTGCAGTTCTTAAAGATATGGTTTGTTCTCCAGCCGGAACAACAATTGAAGGTGTTGCTGCTCTAGAAAAAGACGGACTTAGAGATGCTGTAATTGATGCTGTAACAGCCGCTTACAACAAATCAGTTTCATTGGGTAAATAAAGTATAATCCCAGTTGTGCTTTGGGTATCTTCCCTTCATTTCTTTACAAATATCTTTCCAGGCTCCTGTCCAGAAATTTTCCAGATCTTCAGTAATCTGTAATGGACGGGATGCCGGAGAAAGAAGTTTTAATAAAACTTTTTCCCCACAAATTTCAGGAATCCGTTTACAACCAAATACTCTTTGAATAATTATTTCTATAACAGGTTTTATTCGTTCACCATCAACAATTTTTTGCTTTTCATAAGAAACCTTGCATTTTACACCGTTCTCTAAAACCAAAAGTGCTGGTACTTGTTTTTCTATTTCAGCACCATTTAAATACCAATACAAACTTTCGTAAACAAGATGAGAATCAACTTTTTTTCCACCTGTTATAAAAGGCAAAAGCCATTCAGAAACATTTTCCGACAGTTGCTTTTCTAATTCAGTGTAAAACTCTGTAGTATCAGGTTTAAAAGCAAAAGAATCATTCCCTTGCTTGCATAAAAAATTTTTATACATTTGCCATCGCAACACCAAAGACTGGCACTTGTTGTCTAAAGGCAAAGCTTCCAACCCTTTTTCTTTTACTTCTCCTACCCAAGCTTTTTCATAATCATTCTCAGACGCAGGTAATTTCACAGTTTTTATAACAATTTCACCAAGTTTTTCTTTCTGGCATTTTATGATTTTTCCATTTTCAAAATTGCAGCATTCTTCCAGACTTTTATTTTCTTCAATCCAACAAGATAAATCTTTTTCATCAATTGGTTCATAATCAAAAATAACACCTTTTCCACTTTTACTTAAAACTTCTGGTGCAACTATCCATTGATTTGGTTTTCCTGCTACAGTTAAAACTGCCTTTTTCCCGCCCACAAACTGATATTCTGCTATTTCACCATTAATACCGGTAAGCATTGCAAGCCTATCTGCAAACCCACACATTATTAAAGGTAATCCACTTTCAGCTGAATTCTCTGCTTTTTCCGCAAGCTGAATTAAATCAATCTCTTTTTCAAAACGAGTAAGTCTTTCATTTAAATCCTGCAGGAATCTGTTTTTTAAAAATTCCGGAGAAGTACTGTACTGAGAATATTTTATAATGATAGAAACTGCTTTTTCACTAAGAGTCTTTTTTTTCCTGTCATAGCCGCTGATTGCCACGCAGGCCAGTCGGGTAGGGAGGGCGAGTTTAAGAGCGATTCTTCCTTTTTCTGTTATTTTTCCATCTTTTCCAAGGCAGCCATTCATCTGCAGCTGTTTTTGACTTACATTCCATCCGCTTTCTAAAGGTGCATCAAACCAATCTATGCTGGTTCTTGAATAAACACCTCGCTCTGCACATTCTAAAATCAATTCATCAAGATTTGTACGCAATATTTCCGGATTAATTTCTTTTAAGAGTCTGTCTTCTTTATGCCACAAACGAATACATTTTCCTTCTTCAGTTCTTCCAGCACGACCACATCGCTGTTCACTAGAAAACTCAGTTTCTTTTTCTGTCACAAGAGTTTCCATGCCTGTATTCAAATCTATTTTATTAATTCTAGAAAGTCCCGTATCAATTACAACTTTTACTCCCGGAACCGTAAGAGAAGTTTCAGCAATAGCAGAAGCAAGTACTATGCGACAAACCTTGTCAGAGGCAGGAACAAGTACTTTTTTCTGTTCTTCCAGAGTAATAGAGGAATGAAGAATCATAATCTGAACAGAATCATCACTATTAAAATATTCTAAAAGTTTATTTTGTGTTTTTCTTATTTCTCCAATGGATGGAATAAATACAAGAATTGTTTTTCCTTTTTGTACCTGACCAATAATCACTTTTTCAAGTTCTGCTTCTGGTCTATATTCAATTGCAACAGGAAACATTCTGCCAGGAATTTTCATTACAGGACATTCCAAATACTTTTGCAGCCGCTCTGTATTAATTGTTGCCGACATTACAATAACATATAAATCATCCCGTAATTCCATAGCTTCTTTTAAAAATGCCAGCACCATATCAGTATGAATAGAACGCTCATGAAATTCATCAATTACAACAACAGAAATACCTTCCATTTCCGGATTTTCCTGCAGCTGTTTAACACAAATAGCTTCTGTAATAAATTCCAGCCGAGTGTTTTTAGAAATCTTTTTATCCAGATGAACTTTATATCCGCAGGTTTGTCCACATTCTTCTTCCAAAAGCTCTGCAACACGATTGGCTGTTCCTAAAACTGCAAGGCGACGTGGTTCTGTAACAAGAATTTTTCCTGAAAATCCTTCCAGTAAACCTAATGGCAAAATTGTAGATTTACCAGCACCAGTTTCTGCAGTAAGAGTTAAAAATCTTGTAGGAGAATTTTTTAATGTATTGCAGATTTCCTGTGTATATTTCCAGACAGGAAATGTTTCAACTTCATTCAGTTTCATCTAACAAGTTTTTCCATGCCATTCTTTAGAGTGATCTCTTTCATAATGAATTGCCGCATCAAAATCTACTTCCGGCGCACAGTTTCGTTCAACATGGAGTGCAGTTTGATGAAGTCTTTTTATACATTCAGATTTATCTTTATAACCAAGTTTTGATTTTTCAATACTATCTCTCAAAACTCTAATAGATTCATCATAAATTTTTAATGGAACAGGGAAAGGATGTCCGTCTTTTCCACCATGAGCAAAACTGTATCTGGCAGGATCCTTAAATCGGCTTGGTGTTCCATAAATTACTTCACTAACCAAAGTAAGAGCCTGCAAAGTTCTAGGACCAAGTCCCGGTGTTAACATAAGAGATTCAAAATCTTTTGGCTGACTTTCATAAGCTGTTGCTAAAACCCCACCCAGTCTTTTTAAATCCACATCTTCTGCTCTAACTTCATGATGTGCAGGCATTACAATTGAACGACCTTTTACTTCAATAATCTGTTCATTATTACCATGAATAATCTGAGGTTCAAATTCTTCAAACAATTCCCCTTGCTTTATAATCGGTGAACTTTTATTTATTGTCTGAACTTTTCCACCACTCAATAAAATCATTTCAGATTCAGGTTTTCCTATTTGAGTAATTTCTTTTAAAACCTTTTCTGTATCCTGACAACTTAAATCAAGAATGGAACTTCTGGCTCCTTTTGCCTCTTTATCAGTTAAATTAATGATTTTTCCAGAATTTATTCCTACAACACCAGAATGTGGTTCTTCAACAAAAGAATTTAATTCAGAAGAACACCAGTGATATCTTCTGGCAGTCTTTGTTGCACCATTCATTCCCTGCTGAACAACAGCCCACTTTCCATCTCTAGCTAAAATAAAATTATGCTGATAAAGTTGAAATCCATCTTGAACAGCATTGTTATCAACTTTAGCTACCAGTTTACTGTTTTTTACCAGTTCATCGCCATCTAAGCCAGTTTGTCCTGCAATTGCTGTTAATTCATCTGGAGTCATGCGGGAATATTTTCCTCGACCACCACAAACATAAAGCCCCAGTTCCTTTGCTCTTGGATTCAATCCACGCTTTAGAGCATACATTACAGAAGTGGTAATTCCAGAACTATGCCAGTCCATCCCCATTACAGCACCAAGAGACTGAAACCACAAAGGATCACTTAATCTGACTAAAACCTCATCTATACCATAATTATCAATTAAGGATTCAACTATTAAAGTTCCCATGACCATCATTCTGTCTGCCAGCCATTTAGGAACAATCCCTGTGTGAAGAGGTAAATCTGCGTGTCCGGAATTTCTCATTTTTCCACCCGTATTAATTATAATAAAAAAAATTAAAGATACAATCAAAACCCAACTCTATAAGAGAATTTCCTCATCTTGTTAAAAACATAAATTTTTAATAGTATCTGCCATTAGGAGATAAAAAATGTTTGTCAGTTCAGAATGTTATGATTTTTTAAAAAATGTTTACAATGCAAATCTTTCCCCACTTCAATATGTAAAACTCGTTGAACGAGAAATTAAAAATCTTGCAGAATCAGCTAATATTGGAAGGTTTTCCATTGATGTAAATCTTCCCCCAAGTGCATTTGAAAAAGGTACTGTAATAAGCAAAACTGTATTATTCGAAAAAAAACCAGATTTAACTATAGAACCAGTTGTTTCAGAATTTACTTCTTTTAATAACGGACTTTATGTTTTTGAAAGTTTTCCACAAAAAGGAACAGCCTGGACTAAAGAAGACCGTAACCAGATAGATTTTCTTTCTCATCTTCTTTTCGTTTTATTTACTCGCTGCAGTTTAAGCAAATTAATTCAACGAGCACAGGAAACTGACATTTTAACAGGCTGCTTAAATTCAAAAGGACTTATTACATTAGGTTCTGCCATAATTAAAAAAAGACTTATGTCAAAATTTTCAGTAGTTTATCTGAATGTTAAATCTTTTAAGAAAATCAATGAAAAATATTCTCAAGACACAGGTGACATTTTCCTCATAAAACTTTCTTCTAGAATTTCCAGCTTCCTTAAAAAAGATGGAGCTATTTCCCGTTTTATGGCAGATAAATTCTGTGTTTTAATTAAGAATTCCAAGCTTGCAGATTTTCTAAAATATCTGACCACAATCACAATTCCTTTGGAAATTGAAAATCCACAGGGCAATATTAATGTTTCCATTGAATGTAATCTAACCGCAGGAATTTCAGAAGGAAATAATGCCATAAACTCTTTTGAAAATTATGTGGAAATGGCGCAAACTGCTTTAGAAACAACTAAAAAACCAGATTCTGAACCTTTTGTATTCTATAACAGTTCCATGGAAAACCTAATTTCATTATAATAAACTTCATCTATCACTTATAAATCGTCATTCTGAATTAAGTTCAGAATTTCAGAGGTAATGAATGTTATTAGAATCAAACAAGACAATATTCTCTTTTGAAATTTTCCCTCCAAAAAAGAATATGCCCATCGACACTATCTTTAACACTTTAGATGAACTTAAAGATTTGCGTCCAGATTTTATTTCAGTAACTTTTGGTGCAGGTGGAAGCGAAAACTGTGATAATGCCCTTGCAATTGCAAAACGCATTAAAGATGAATGTAAAGTACAATCCGTAATTCATATGCCATGTATTAACATGACTAAAGAAGATGCAAAATATTGTCTTGACCAGTTCCAGAAAGCAGGAATTGAAAATATTCTTGCTCTTAGAGGCGACCGGGTAGAAGGAAAAGAACCTTGCAACGACTTTCCACATGCCAGCGACTTAATAGAATTTATTTCTGCTTATGACAAGCTTCGTACAGATAACAAAAAATTCAATGTATTTGGTGCCTGCTATCCAGAACTTCATCCACAGTCACCTTCAGTTTACGACGATATTGATAATCTTAAAAAGAAAGTTGATGCTGGTTCTACACATCTTTTGTCTCAGCTCTTCTTTGATAATGAAAAATTCTTCCGTTTCCAGGAACGCTGCCAGATTAAAGGTATAAATGTTCCAATTGAAGCTGGAATCATGCCTGCAACAAATAAAAAATCCATTGAAAGAATGGTTAGCATGACAAATGCAGTTCTTCCTAAAAAGTTCACAGATATGATGGAACGTTACGGAGACCATCCAGAGGCAATTAGAGATGCAGGTATTGCTTATGCTATCGATCAGATTGTTGACCTGGTAACTCATGGTGTTCAGGGTATTCATTTATACACAATGAACAATCCTCTTGTTGCAAGAAAAATTTACGAAGCAACTAAGAGCTTATTTGAAGTTCCACCATTAGTAAATTAATCTACATTTCCAGTTTGATTCATACTCTCTACTAAAAATTTCTTGACAATCCCTTTCAAAGTGTGTATATCTAATATATACACTTTAAGGGGGATATATGTATTCACTCAAAATTGAAAATCTTTCTAAAACATATCCAAAATTCAAACTGGATAATGTTAGTTTCTCTCTGGAACCAGGCTATATTATGGGCTTTATTGGCCGTAATGGTGCTGGTAAAACTACAACTCTTAAATCCATGTTAAAATTTATTCATCCTGATTCAGGAAAAGTAGAAATCAATGGCCACGATATTGATAAAGAAGAATTCGCTGTCAAAAATTCCATTGGTTTTGTTTCTGGTCTTGATGGTTTTTATAGTTCAAAAAAAATTAAAACAGTAACAGATGTTACAAAAAAGTTTTTCCCAAACTGGAACGATGAACTTTACCAGAATCTTTTACAAAAGTTCAATCTTGATGAAACAAAGCTGATAAAATCTCTTTCTGCCGGTATGAAAGTAAAATATCAGATTGCACTTGCCATGAGCCATGATGCAAAACTTTTGATTCTTGATGAACCAACTTCCGGACTGGATCCAGTAAGCCGCGATGAATTAGTTCTTCTTTTCCAGGATTATGTTGCAGACGGTGAACATTCTATTTTATTTTCAACCCATGTTACTTCAGATTTAGATAAATGTGCTGATTATGTAACTTACATTAAACAGGGAAAAATTCTTGAAAGTTCAGACATTGTAAGCTTTAAAGAAAAATATCTTCTTGTATCTGGCAAAACAGATGATTTAACAGATGCATTAAAAGAAAAAATAATCGGTTTCCATGCACATAACTTTGGTTTCGAAGGCATGATTCTTGCTTCCGATAAAGATTCCTTCCAGAATTGCGAAATAGTAAAACCAAATCTTGAAGATATTATGATTCATTGTGAACGCTAACAGGAGAAATATATGAAACAGTTTTTAAATAAAGAATTTAAACTTTGTCTTGCACCAATTAACTATGTATATATGAGTTTTGCAATAATGACATTTATTCCAGCATATCCTCGTTATGTACCATTCTTCTTTTTCTGTGTCAGCATTCTCCACTTATTCAACAATGCCATGCTGAATAAAGACCTTGAATACTCTATGATTTTGCCAATCCTTAAAAAAGATATTGTAAAATCTCGTTGTCTTTTAGTAGCAGTTTATGAATTAATTTGTACTTTAATTACAATTCCATTTTCATACCTTTTTACATTGATTATGCCGTCTGGTAATGATGCCGGAATTGAAGGTAACGTTGCTTTTTATGGCTTTGCCCTGATTCTTTTAGCAATTTTCAATTTCATATTCTTTACAAGCTATTATAAAAAAGCAGATAAACCAGGTTTTCCATTTGTCAAAGCAACAATAGCCTTTTGGATTTCATTTATGATATTAGAATTTCCAATCTGGACAAAAAATATTTTCAACATTCCTTTCTTTTTGATGTTAGACAGCACTGATTTTGCCTGCCAGATTCGTCAGCTTCCAATTTTAGCTGCAGGAATAATAATCTATTTTTTAGGTTGGCTTGTTACTTATAAAATTTCAGCTAAACGCTTTGAAAAAGTAGACTTGTAATTTTTATGGATATAGTTTTGAATCAGGCTTCCGACATTCCAATCTATTCTCAAATCTATAATCAGATTAGTTCTCAGATTATGAATGGAACTCTGCAGCCTGAAACAAAGTTACCTGGCATTCGTCAGGTAGCAAATGAATTAAGAATTTCTGTCATTCCAGTAAAAATGGCCTGGGAAGAATTAGATAAAAACGGCTTCATAAAAACAGTTACTGGTAGTGGCACTTTTGTTAATAATCTCCCATCCCACGAAATTGAATCAAAGTTAAATGAAAAAGCCGAAACCCTTGTTCTTAAAACCTGCAAAGAGGCTAAAGAATCAGGTATTTCGGCTGATACTTTAATAAATTTAATTAGAAAACTCTATTAAACCTTATTTTACCAAAGTAACATTGAAACAGATATATGAATTACCAGGAATTCCAGCCTGTGGAATACCGTATGCACCATAAGCTAACTCTGGTGGAATAACCATTTTTCTTGTTTCACCAACTTTCATTTCTGCAACCATTTCATCAAAACCAGGAATCATTTCGCCAGCACCAACATTAAATTCAATTGGTTCGTGTCCCTGTGGATGGAATTTTCTTGAAGCATCAAAAACCTGTCCGTCTGGAAGGTATCCAATATATTCACAAGTTACCTGTTTTCCTTTACCAATTGCAGCGCCTTTTCCTTCTTCCATAATCTGGAAATAAACACCGCTTGCAGATTTTGTACATCCGTCTACTAATTTATTGAAAGCTTCTTCTTTTTCTTTCTTGTTCTTTTCTTCAATTTCTACAGAAAGTCTGTCAAAGTCTGCCTGTGTTGCAGTAAATTTTTCAGCATCATCACCCTGGCGAATAATTTTTACAGATTTAATCACATCAGAAGTTTTCATTTTGTTTACAACTTCCTGACCTGTTACAACTTCACCAAAAATAGTGTGTTTACCAGTTAACCATTCTGTTGGAACAATTGTAATAAAGAACTGGCTTCCGTTTGTATTTGCACCAGAGTTTGCCATAGCTAATTTTCCTGGAACATCAAACTTCAAATCATCAACAAATTCGTCTGCAAACTTATATCCAGGACCACCAGTACCGTTACCAGCAGGATCACCACCCTGAATCATAAAGTTCTGATCATCACCGTTAGCAATGCTGATTACGCGGTGAAATGTTAAACCGTCATAAAATGGTTTACCTTTTGCTGCATCCAATGTGCCTTCTGCAAGACCAACAAAGTTTGTTACTGTTAAAGGTGTTTTTTTATAGAATAATTCCAAACAGATTTCACCTTTACTAGTATCCATAATAGCGAAGATACCTTTTTTACCTTCAATAGCTTTCATCGATTTACTCCCAGGATTACATGCAATACTTGATAATACAAATAAGCTGAACAATAATCCAATTAATAATTTTTTCATAACTTTCACATCAATTTCCTTAGAATTGTTTTAAGAACCATTCATGAACAGCATTCATTCTGGCAACCATAGAATCGGTTATAAGACTTTTAATTCCTATAACTCTGTTTGCATTAGCATCTGTACTTAAATAAAGCAAAATGCTGTCTTTACAATCTATAACAAGAACATTTATTTTCAACTGTTCTTTATTAATTCCGGTAACAGGACCAACACCAATTGAATCAATATTATTGAAAACGGCATACATTACATCGGTTTTCTGACTATAATCCAACTTATATCTGGTCACACCAAAACTTGCATCATCCTGCAAACAATAAATGGTTTTTCCTTCTGCACTACCTTCTGTTTTATCTGCAACAGCAGTTTTACTGTCTGGACCGGCAATAGTATAAGCTTTTTTATACAAAGTCTTATATTTATTGTGAGTATTTGAGTAATACTGCATGCCCTGCATTTTAGAAATAGAGCGCAAAACTCTGGAAACATCATTCATGTCTATTTCTGTGTCGCTGGAATTACTTTGTTTTTTAAGTTCTTCCTTTGACACATAATAAAGACCTTCAAAAACAAATGGAAAGTTTTTGCTGCCTTTAACAACACGATTTCCATTTATTTTGTCGTTGTAAACTGTATTTGGAAGAAGCACATAATCATTTGCTCCTTCCTCATGAATTATTTCAACCTGACCATCTTTCATAAGCTGGTCATAATACTGTGCTGGAACAATCTTCTTTACATTATTTGTTTGTGAAAATCCATTCACCCCAGCTGCAATTAAAATTGCCGAACAAATTATGTTTTTTAATAATTTCATAATTGTAAAACCTCTAGCGAATACCTTTATATAAAACTCTTACCTGTTTATATAAACCATCTCCTTCGCTTTTAGTTTCAACATCTGGAATATCATTTAAAGTTGTGTGAATTAATCTTCTTTCAAATGGGTTCATTGGTTCAAGAAGAATAGAATTTCTTGATGAACGAACTTTATCTGCAGTTGTATAAGCAAGACGAACTAAAGATTCTTCACGACGGATTCTATAGTTTTCAGTATCAAGAATAACTCTTACTTCTTCGTGTCCAAGACGACCTGCATAAATGTTTGCAAGAAGCTGAAGTGCGTCCAGATTTTTACCTTTACGACCAATAAGGATAGAAGAATTGCTTGAGTCAAGTTTAATACCAAGTTTTTTGTCTTCTCTGTAAGAAACAGAAACTTTTACTGTATAACCCATTTTTTCAATTACACAAGTAATGAATTCAATCAATTTCTGTTCAAATTCACCCTGTGGAAGAGGATCTGCTACCATTCTAGAAAAGTTTTCAACAGTATTTCTTTCTTCGCGTGCATAAGAAGGTTTTGAAGATTCCAATGTGTGAACCTTAATTTTTACATAACCTTTTTTGAAAAGTGAATTTTTCTGTGTTTCAAGAATTTCTACATCAAACTGATCTCTTTCAAGATTCAATTCATTTGCAGCCATTTCAATAGCTTCTTTTTCTGTTTTTCCTTCAAATTCGTATGTCATTTTTTCTTACCTCGAAAATTATCTTTTTTTACCGTTTTTTGCAGGAACAGGCTTTTTAGTTGCCATTTCATTCTTTTTTTCAGCCATCATTTTATTAATAATAAGCTGCTGGAAAATCTGTAAAATGTTGCTTGTGAGCCAGTAAAGTAAAAGACCTGCTGGAGCATTGTAGAAAATGAAGAAGAAGATTAATGGTAAACCATATGTCATGAACTTCATTGAAGCAGCATTCTGTCCGTTAGACATGCCCTGATTCTGTGTAATTTTTCCTGAAAGAAGCTGAGTAGCAACATAAATAACAGGAAGAATACGAATGTGTGTTACACCAAGGATTGTTGTAAGAATAGGAATATCCTTTTTAATAGCATATACGCTATCACCAGAAGAAAGATCTGGAACCCAACCATTAATAAAGCTAGCACCACGGAATTCAAAGTAGTTATTGAAAAGGTTGTACATAGCAAAAATGATAAGGAACTGGAAAATCATAGGTAAACAACCACTAGCAGGGTTATAATGAGCATCCTGATAGATTTTTGCCATTTCTGCATTTAATTTCTGCTGATCATTAGCATATTTTTTCTGAACAGCCTGAATCTGTGGCTGTAATGCCTGCATTTTAAGAGTTCCCAAAGACTGATTTTTTGAAAGTGGGAACAAAATAATCTTAAGAATGAGTGTAAGAAGAATGATACAAACACCCCAGTTTTTAAATGGAATGTGTAACATTTCAAGACACCACTTTAAGATAGATTCAAGCCAGCTGAGCATACCAGTTGTCTGTAAACTTTCTGAAAGTTTAAGTCCTGAAAGTTTCCACTGGTTGTTATCTGAAACATTGTAAATCTTAATGTCTTTTTCATTTCTAGGACCAAAATACATGTAATATGTATCCTGAACATCACTTGTAGCAAAAGACTTTCTTTCAATCATAGCCTGTGCATTTGCATAATCTTCAATTTCATATTTTGTTGAATATGCTGCATTTTTAATAATTGAATTGTCTGCAGGAATAACTAATTCCATAAAGTATTTACCAGCAATACCTGCCCAAGAAATTTCTTTATCCCAGTGTTTGAACTGACCTTCTACAAGAATCTGTTTTTTAGATTTTTTACCGTTATAAACAATAAACTGACGGTTTTCGTATTTGTTCTGTTTACGGTTAAAGTGTGGACCAATCTGTGGAGAAGTGCGGATTGTGTATGCAATTCCATTAGAATCTAAACCTGCACCAGATGCATCGTGAATAAGAACATCAAGCTTAAACATATATTCATCATCTTTGAATGTATATTTTTTACCGAATGTTACTTTTCTATTATTAATAACAAGATCTTTTGTGAACAGATATGTGTAATCATCGATTTTTTTAACATCAAAAATACCGTTGATTATGTTGTTTTCTGCACCACCTAAAGAAATTGAACAAGTTCTGTTTACATCAGTAACATTGTCTGAAAGCTGTACACCAATACCTGTTTCAAAGTCTTTGTGTGTTTCTGGATCTAAAGTGTAACTGATGATATCAGCACCTTTTGTTGAAATTACAATTTCAGCTTTTTTAGTTTTGATTGTAATTTTTTCTTCTGCTTTTTCTACAACCTGTTCTTCAGAAGCTTCATCTGTACCCAACACAGCAGAAAGGTCTTCAACTTTGTTAGTTGTATCTTTTACTGTATCAGCTACTTCTGTATTAGCAGCCTGCTGTGCAGCAGCATTCTGATTTGCAATTTTCGGTGTAAGAAAAAAACCACTGACTAAAATTACCAGAATAGACAATACAATTGCCCATATAGTATTCTTATCCATTTTTTTACTCCCAATTATTTAAGAATTTCATGGAACTGGATCGTATCCACCTTCATGATAAGGATTGCATTTGAGTATTCGTTTAATTGAGAGAAAAAGCCCTTTTACAGGTCCATGTTTTTTAATGGCTTCAAGCGCATATGCAGAACAACTTGGTGTAAATCTACAACATGAACGATGAAGAGGTGAAATTAATATTTGATAAGCGCGAATAAGAAAGCAGAATAATTTTATAAAACAAGTTCTGATTAGTAAAACTATCTTTTTCAAAATAATTTTATCCCCACTCATTCCTGGACAGTTAGCTTTCGTTAATTAATCCAGCTTTTTTACACAATAAACGAATTTGATCACATCGCGAGTGGAACGAGTCATTGCCCGGATAAATTAAGATTAGAATATCATAACCGGTGTTCAGATGTGATTTTAAAATACGATAGACTTCACGGCTGTATCTTTTTGATAAGTTCCTTTCAACTGCGTTACCGTATCCACGAATTAAAGGAAAACCAACTCGGTTAAAACCCAGATTATTTTCAAGAAAAAATAATTTTGCTCCGGGAATACTTATCTTTTTTCCGTCTCTAAACAGCTTTTTAAAATCAGCGGGATTTTTTATACGCTCTTCACGTTTAAAAAATCCCGTTTTAGCTAAGTCTGTTTCCATCCCTAATTATTAGTACTTCTTGTGTTCGTCAGCTACTGATAATTTTGCACGACCCTTAGCTCTTCTTCTAGCGAGAACTTTACGTCCGCCCTTTGTTGCCATACGAGCTCTGAATCCGAATTTTCTATTGCGTTTTACTTTACTTGGTTGATATGTACGTTTCATGTACGTGCTCCTTATATATTTAATCTAAAGATTTCAAAATAGAATAGTAAGAAAATATATCATTTATTTAAAGTATTGGTCAACCTTGTTGACTTGAATCTTTCATACTTTGTTTCATATCTTCAAATATTTTATTAAGTTCCGGAGGTAATCCAGAAATTGTGCTGCTGTTATTTTCGGCTGAATTAAGTCTTTTATTTAATTTTGCTTCATCATTATCCATCTTTTTTTCAAAACTGCTGCGGGCCTTTTCCAGAGTATCTTCATAACTTTCACTTAAATCTACACCGGTGCCGGCAATTCTAAACGCAAGAGTGTTTATATTAAGTTCTGGCAAAGCCATTTTCAGACCCTTTAATATGAATTTCTGATAAACCTTAAGGTACTGAATCCAACCGGCATGATCTGTTTCTACAAGTAAAACTCCATTTTTCAAATTGATTACTCTTGTATTTGAAGCAAGCCTTTCTCCAATAGGAATGCGTTTTTCATCATCTTCGTTATCATGAGAAGTTCTTATTTTAGAGACTACATTTCGCCAGACATTTAATACTTTTGCTTCTGATGAAGTATTCATTCTGGCAACAAAATCGAACATGTTTTTTGTACTAATTACTTCGCTCAAACCATTCACCACCTTTTATATTATACACTTTTGTAGTGTCCTTCATATAGCGTTCATAAGGTTCGCCGGGGAGGAAAGTACAAAAAAGCTGGTCATATTCGGGGAGCAGAGAAGTAATTTTTGCTCTTTTATCCGGATCTAATTCCAATAAAACATCATCCATAAGAAGAACAGGTTTTAGACCTGTGACGCGGGTATAATATATAGATTGAGCTATTCTAAGAATTAAAGATAAAAGGCGGCGCTGGCCTGTAGATGCAGTTGGCACAAACAAAACACCATCTTTTACAAAGTTGATTCTGTCACGATGAGGGCCGGACATAGTAGTTTCAAGATTTCTATCAACATCACGGCGGGTTTTTAATAAATCTATAATATCCTGCGAAGCAGGAAAAATTTTTTCGCGGTGGATTTTATTATCTTCTGTTAGTTTTTCAGTAATAATTTCTTTCCATGAAGGTTCATAAACTATTTTTACACCTTCAATACCTGTAACTTCATAATAAAGTTTGCCAAAAATTTCATTAAATTGAAAAACTGCTTTTTTTCTTTTTGACTGTACAACTAAACCATAAGCAGCAAGTTGAGCATCATAAATGTCTAAAAGCTCATATTCATGATTTTTTAAAATAAGATTTCTGCTTTTAAGGATTTTTTTATAATTTCTTATATCATCGATATATAAATTGTCATAAAGAGTAAGAGACTGGTCTATAAAAAAACGACGGCATTCAGGTTCACCAGTAGCAAATTTCATATCATCATGACAAAAAAGAATACATGGAACTGTATTTATTAATTCTTTTCTGTCATGAATTCTTTTTCCATTTTTATCAATTCGTTTTTTTCCGTTTTCAAAAACAAGAGTGAGCTTTTGCATATCTTCTTCTGATCTTTTGAACATAGAATTTACGCTAAAAGCTTTTTCACCATTTTTTATGATTTGAGATTCATTGTGAGTTCTAAAAGAAGTTCCGTAAGCTGAATAATAAAGAGATTCAAGAAGATTACTTTTTCCCTGACCATTTTCACCAACAAAATAGACCTCTCTTGCAGAAAGGTCTATTGTATCGTTTTTCAAATTACGGAAATTATAAAAAGTCTGATATAAGAACATTAGTAATTCATTGGCATAATTACATGAATGTAATCGCCAGCAGGTTCAGAACGCATAATTACAGCTTTTGTAATATTAGCTTCTTCATCATTCTGTGTTTCATTTACATTAAAATCAAATACAACATTTTCAGAATCAATTACTTTTAATGGTTCTGTAACATATGTAAAGTTTAAAGCCATTGAAATACTCTGACCATCATATCTACATGGAATTTCTTCATCAGCATTACCAAGATCTGATTCTGGAGAAATAAGTTTTAATACACCAGAAGAGATTTTGAAAATAATTCTGCTTACTTTTTTATCAACCATGATTGTTGTACGTTTTAAGGCAGCATCCAAATCTGCTTTATTTACCATAATTGATTTAGAAAGATTTTCAGGAATAACTTTCTGATAGTTAGGGAACTGACCGTCAATTAAAACAGAACTGAATTCAATGTTTCCAAATTTAACAAAAATTGATTTATCAATTACTGCAATCTGAATATTTCCTTCATCAGCTGCATTTTTTAATACACATCCAAGAATTTTTGTAGGAATAATAGCTGGCTGGAAATCTGGTACATTAAATCCTGCTTTATTTACACAAGAAAGACGACGACCATCTGTAGCAACCATTGTTAAAGTGTCTCCATTTTTTACAAAGTAAACACCTGTCATAAAATATCTGTTTTTATCATCAGAAACTGCAAATGTTGTCTGACGAATCATTTCTTTAAATTCTTTTGCTGGTAATTCAAAGAAAGGAAGATTTTCTGAAGTTCCAATTTCTGGGAATTTATCTCCTGCCTGACTCTTAAGCTGGAATTTTACTCTTTTAGAAATAGGTTTAATTGTTACACCAATATCTTCCTGAATAAATTCAATTTCTCCAGAAGGTAAAGAAGAAAGAATACTCATGAATTTATCACAGAAAATAGTTGTTCTACCTTCTTCCTGAATATCAACAGGAATCATTGTTGTAAATTTTAAAGTTGAATCTGTTGCTTTTATGATTAATGTATTGTTTTCAGCAATAACAAGAATATTAGAAAGAATAGAAACAGGACTTTTATTTGTAATAACTTCCTGTGCAATTGAAATTTCTTTAATCATTGCATCTCTATCGAATGTGAATTTCATTTATATCCCCCAATTTTGTTTTATTTATTTATTATAAATTCTTTAAATTCAATAATAATAATAATAAGTACTGTGAATTCTGTGGATAAGTTAATTAACTCTATATATTTAATAGAATTAGAATGTTTATAACTGAATCTTTTGAATTCACTTTTTATACACTTATTAACATTTTACTCAATAATTATTAATTTATCCACAATTTTTAAGTGGTTATGCACTTTAAACTAACAATTATTATTTATGTTCCTTAATTTCTCTTATATAAAGATTAATTTTATTATTAAGAGAAGAATCAAGTTTTATATTTTCTTTTACTTTTTCGTAGGCATGCATCATTGTTGTATGATCTTTGCCTCCAAATTCATTTCCAAGTTCTGTGAAGGAAATTTCTGTAATTTCTCTGGCAATATAAATAGCAATCTGTCTTGGAATGACAAATTTTTTATCTCTTTTTTTGCTTTTAAGATCACTTACAGAAACCTGATAATTGTCGGCAATTACTTTTTGAATAATGTCGATGGAAATGTTTTCAACAGAATTAGATCCAACTAAATCTTTAAGCTGATTTTTTACAGTATCTAAATCTGGTGTTCCTCCAAAAAGTTCAACATAACCTAAAACTTTATTCAAAGCTGCTTCCAAATCTCTTACGTTTGTTTCAACATTTCTTGCAATAAAATCAATAATTTCAGAACTTAATTCTTTTTCATGAAGCTGCAGTTTTTTCTGAAGAATTGCAATTCGTGTTTCATAGTTAGGAGGCTGAAGATCAATAGACAAACCATTAGAAAGTCGGCTTACAAGTCTGTCTGCCATTTTTTGAATTTCTTTTATAGGACGGTCACAGGTAAAAACCATTTGTGCATTTTTATCTGAAAGAGCATTAAATGTATAAAACAATTCTTCCTGAGTAGCTTCTTTTCCGCTTAAAAAGTGAATGTCATCAAGAAGAAGTACATCTAGATTTCTGTATTTATTTTTGAATTCATTTGGCTTTTTAGAAGCAAGAGATGAAGTAAATTCATTTGTAAAGTTTTCTGCTGATATATAACAGATTTTAAGCTTATCTGAATTGTTCTGATAAATATAATTACCAATGGCTTCCATAAGGTGAGTTTTACCAAGACCTGAACCACCATAAAAAAGAATTGGATTATATTTTTTACCAGGTTTTTCAGCTACAGCAACTGCTGCTTTATATGCATAGTCACTGTTTTCACCTGGAATAAAAGAGTCAAAAGTAAAATCTTCATTCAAAAGTGGATGTTTCTTTTTTAAAGTTTCTTTTACTTCTTCAACTTCTTTTTCAACTTTCTTTTCTGTTAAAGTTTCTGTTGTAAAATCATCATCATCATTTGACTGTTCAGAATCATTTTCTTCTTTGCTTTCAACAATGAGATTAATTTTTATATTATTTTGTCCTGTTATTTCTCTGATTTTATTTTGAATGGTATTTATATAACCATTTTTGATCATGTTATAAGATAAAAATTCTGTTTTTACAGAAACAGTGATTGTATCTTTTGAATCTTCTACATAATCAAGATTGAACCATAAAAGAAAAGTATCCTCATCTTTTTTTGATATATAATCTTTATGAATTTCGTTCATTGCATAATTGAACGCTTCTTCGTAAATATGTCCTGCCATGTTTTTTATTATCCCCGACTTCTTAAAAAATCGCAAGACTAACGAATGTGTGTTTTAATTGAATTTTTCTTTATTATAGAGTAGAATTGTATATTCCTATCTGTAAAAATCTGTACCTTTTTAGAGTTCGAGGGGAAAGAGTTCTGAATTAAAAAACAGATTTTATAAGTTTTGAAATAATTAAACATATTAAGGATATTGCCATGTCAGCAGAAGACGAAAAAAAGAATTATGGTGCTGAAAACATTCAGGTTTTAAAAGGACTTGAAGCAGTTAGAAAAAGACCAGGTATGTATATTGGTTCAACTGGTCCAAGAGGTCTCCATCATCTGGTTTATGAAACTGTAGATAACTGTATTGATGAAGCAATGGCTGGTTATTGTGACAATATTATTGTTGCTCTTGAACAGAATGATATTGTACGTGTAGAAGATAATGGTCGTGGTATTCCTGTAGACATTCACCCAACAGAAAAAATTAGTGCCCTTGAACTTGTACTTACAAGACTTCATGCCGGTGGTAAATTTGATAAATCATCATATAAAGTTTCTGGTGGTTTACATGGTGTAGGTGTATCTTGTGTAAATGCTCTTTCAGATTGGCTTGAAGCTACAGTTTGTAGAGACGGTCATATTTATCATCAGAAATATGAAAGAGGTATTCCAAAAACAAAAGTAGAAATTATTGGAGATACAGACAAACACGGAACTACAATTCGCTGGAAGGCCGATAAAACAATTTTCAAAGAAACAACTCAGTATGATTACGATATTCTGATGAAACGTATGAAGGAACTTGCTTTCTTAAACAGTGGTATTGTAATTACTTTTAGAGATGAAAGACTTGAAACACCAAAAGAAGAAGTTCTTAAGTATGAAGGTGGTATTGTTCATTATGTAAAAGAATTGAACAAATCTGTAAAAAGCGATTTTTACTATCCTGAAGAACCAATCAATCTTTATGCAGAAAAAGATGATGTAATTGTTGATATTGCTTTCCAGTTTAATTCAACTCCAGATGCAAATATTAATACTTATGTAAATGATATTAATACAATCGAAGGTGGTACTCATTTAGATGGTTTTAAATCTGCAGTAACTTTTACATTCAATAAGTTCCTGGAAAAATATCCTAAGATTCAGAAAAAACTTGAACTTACTAAAGCAGAAAAAGAAAAGGCTAAAAAAGCAGGAAAAGAAATTGATTTTGAAAAACTTAAAGGTGAAGACTGTCTTGCCGGACTAACGGTAGTTATTTCAACTAAAGTTCCAGAACCTCAGTTTGAAGGTCAGACAAAAACTAAACTTGGAAATACAGAAGTAAGAACAATTGTAGACTCTCTTGTAAAAGACAGACTTACATTACTTTTTGAACAGAATCCTTCAGTTGCAGAAGCTATACTTACAAAGGTTGCTTCAGAAGCTGCTGCCCGAATTTCTGCACAGAAAGCAAAAGAAAACAGTCGTAAAAAGAGTCTTGGTGACGGTTTTGGTTTGCCAGCAAAACTTGCAGACTGTTCATTAAAAAATCCTGAATTATGCGAAGTTTACATAGTCGAAGGTGATTCTGCTGGTGGTTCTGCCAAAAAGGGTAGAGATCCTAAAACACAGGCTATTCTTCCACTTTGGGGAAAAATGCTTAATGTAGAAAAAGTTCGTGCAGATAAAGTTATGAATAACGATAAACTGGAACCTGTTATTGCTACATTAGGTGCTGGTTTTGGAAAAGATTTTAATATAGAAAAACTTAGATATCATAAAATCGTTATTATGGCCGATGCCGATGTCGACGGTTCTCATATTCGTACTTTGCTTTTAACTTTCTTCTTCAGATATATGCCACAGCTTATTGAAAATGGTTATGTATATCTTGCTATGCCACCTTTATTTAAAATTGAAAGTGGTAAAGGTAAAAACAAAAAAGTTATTTATACATACACAGATGAAGAACAGGAAGCTGCATTAGCAAGTCTTGGCGATGACAGAAACAATGCAGAAGTTCAGCGTTATAAAGGTCTTGGTGAAATGGATGGAAATCAGCTTTGGGAAACTACAATGGATCCTGCAAACAGAAAAATGCGTGTTGTAACAATTCCAGATGCAGAAGCTGCAGACAGAATTTTTACAGTATGTATGGGTGAAGAAGTAGAACCAAGACGTCAGTTCATTGAAGAAAATTCAAGTTACGCAAATCTTGATATTTAGTGAAAGGTTAATAAATAATAAAAAAACTAATGAATGTTAGTTAATAACTAAGGAATAGATGATGGAAGAATATAAAACAGAAGCTGGTGGAACAGTAATTAAAATCCCAATTGAGGATGAAGTAAAACAGGCATATATTGACTACTCAATGTCTGTAATTGTTCAGCGTGCACTTCCAGATGTTCGCGATGGTCTTAAACCTGTACATCGCCGAATTATGTATGCAATGGACACACTTCATCTTGCTTCAAGTGGTAAAACAAAAAAATGTGCTACCATCGTTGGTGAAGTTCTTGGTCACTATCACCCACATGGAGATGCTTCGGTTTATGATGCACTTGTTCGTCTTGGACAGGACTTTGCACAGCGATATACAACAGTAACTCCACAGGGAAACTTTGGTACAATTGCCGGTGACCCAGCTGCTGCTTACCGTTATACAGAAGCTAAAATGTCTAAAATCACAGAAGAAATGGTTGATGACATTAATAAGCAGACTGTTGATATGGTTCGCAACTTTGATGATACAACAGAAGAACCTGCTGTACTTCCTGCAAAATTCCCATTCCTTCTTTGTAATGGTACAACAGGTATTGCTGTAGGTATGGCTACAAATATGCCTACTCACAACTTAAGAGAAGTTGCTGCAGCAATTAGTGCTTATATTGATAATAAAGACATTACTATTCCAGAATTAATGCAGTACATAAAAGGACCAGACTTTCCAACAGGTGGTTTAATCTATGGTACTTCTGGAATTAAAAAAGCATATGAAACAGGACGTGGTAAAATTGTAATCCGTTCTAAGTTCATGATTGAAACAGACAAATCTGGTCGTGAATCTATTGTATTTACAGAAGTTCCTTATGGTGTAAATACAACAAATATTATCAACAAAGTTAAAGAACTTATTCGCGATAAAGAAATTGAAGGTATTACAAATGCCAACGATGAATCTTCTGACCGAACAGGTATGCGTCTTGTAATTGATTTAAAGAAAGGTGCAATTACTAAAATCGTTCTTAATCAGTTATTTGCAAAAACAGATTTACAGTCTAACTTTGGTGTAATTAATCTTGCTCTTGTTCCAGTATTAAAAGAAGATGGAAAAACAAGATATCTTAAACCTTCAATCTTAAATCTTAAACAGATAATAGAATATTTTGTTAATCATCGTGATGAAGTAATTACCCGCAGAACTATTTATGATTTGCAGGTAGCAAAAAAACGAATGCACATTTTGGAAGCTTTAATTACAGCAATTAATAATATTGATGAAGTAATTAAAATTATCCGTGGCAGCCGTGATACAGAAGATGCAAAAAATCAGTTGATGGCAAGATTTACATTTGATGATGAACAGGCTCAGGCAATTGTAGATATGCAGCTTAAACGCCTTACACATCTTCAGATTGAAGATCTTCAGAAGGAAATTAAAGAACTCCAGGCTTGGATTGATTATCTTCAGGATCTTCTTGATCATCATGAAAAGATTCTTGAACTTATTAAAACTGATACAAACCAGCTTGCTGAAAAGTATGGTGATGACAGACGTACAGAAATTGTTTTGAATGAAGTTGAAGCAATTAATGTAGAAGATATGATTAAGGAAGAAGACGTAGTTGTTATGATTTCTAAACTTGGTTATATCAAACGTGTTGCTGTATCTAAATACAAGAAACAGGGAAGGGGAGGAACTGGAAGTAACAGTACAGCGCTCCTTGAAAATGATTATATAAATCAGCTGTTTATTGGTTCAACAAAAGAAATGCTGTTGTTCATTACAAACGCAGGTAAAGCTTACTGGATTAAGATTCATGAAATTCCAGAAGCAGAAAAAACAAGTCGTGGTTCAAATATCAAAGGTATTTTACAGGTTGGACCAGATGAAGAAATTACAACAATTGTTGCGCTTAAAGAATTCTCAGAAGATCAGTATCTGTTTATGACAACTGCAAAGGGTGTTGTTAAGAAGGTTAAGACTTCAGAATTTACAAATGCAAAAACAAGAGGAATTATTGGAATTAAACTTAATGACGGAGATAAATTAATTAGTGCCGTTAAGACTTCTGGTAATTCTGAAGTAATGATGGTTTCACGCTGTGGTAAAGCTTTGAGAATTTCTGAAGACACAGTAAGAACTATGGGTAGAGCAAGCTGCGGTATTAAAGGAATGAAGCTTGCAGAAGGTGATGAAATTGCAGCAGCCGTAGAAGTTAAGGATGATTCAAATATTATTCTTCTTACTGAAAAAGGTTATGGAAAAAGAATTTCATTTGAACACTTCTCTATTCATGGAAGAGGAACTGGTGGTCAGAGAATCTTTGGTAACACAGAAGCAAAGGGTGAAATTATTGGAGCCCTTGATGTTAAAGAAAAAGATGAAGTTGTATGTATGACAAGTCAGGGAAAAACTTTAAGATTCAAAGCTTCTGAAATCAAAGAACAGGGACAGGGTGCTTCTGGAGTTAAGATGGTAAAGGTAACTGAGCCAGATTATCTTGTTGGAATCGACAAAGTTCAGGATAAAGATGAAGATAATTAATGTAACTCTATATAATACAAAGAATTACAATAGTTGTAACAACAATTTTTCAGATTTATTCTGATTTGAAGTTGACAAAGTGTTTTTTTTACTAAATAATAGGACTTCGGGTGAACTAGAGTTTATAATAGTTTAGGGAAACAATACATCAGGCAGGCTGATTGCTTTTTAGCAGTCAGCCTTTTTAATTTTAAATACACAATGTGGATAAGTGTTTTAAGTTATCCACAATTTATTCACCAATGTGGATAAGTTATAAAAAGTAATCCACAATTCCCACAAGTTATCCACAATTAAAACAAACAGTTTAATGGCTTTGGTTTCACGTGAAACAAGCTGTATAAGATTTATTATTCAAAAACAATGTTTCACATGAAACATTTTGATTTAAGAATTATAAATTAAGATTTACTTTTTTATTAAAAAACATTTTAAAGATATAAATATAATTACATTTATAACTTTCATTTATTTATAATTTATTGTTCCACGTGAAACATTTGTGTTTGTTGCAAATATTAATTTTTATATATTTAGACAGGAAGTTTCACGTGAAACAGCAAGATAAGTATAGTTTGAAAAATCTATAATGTGTTTCACATGAAACATTTTAATGATATGAATTTTATTAAATAAATATAGAATAGAATTGTTTCACATGAAACATTCCAGAAATTAAACAAAAATAAAACAAATACTAAATGTTCCACGTGAAACATTCATATTCAATCAAAAATTCCATTTATAAAGTAGAGTAGGAGTTTCACGTGAAACAGGTGCAATCTGATAAGATATTCGACAATAATGTTTCACATGAAACATTCAAAAATATGGATATTAGAAAATTAATGAAAAAATAAATTGTTTCACATGAAACACAAATAATATTTTAGTCGGTTTCACGTGAAACAAAGAATATGATAAATACAGCTGTTCCACGTGAAACAATATATAAAAGTAAATATTAATCTTAAAATAATGATATTATAGATACAGAAAGAACGGCGTATTTTATAAAACAACTAACAAACGGTTGTTAATTGATTCATAAATTAAAAAAAGACAAAGATAAAATAATATTTATCAATTCAATTATTTTATGCTTTTGGATTCATTAATTATGATATAAATGTGGTTATAAAAGAAAAATTACTGGTTTTATGAAAATCTAATTATTTTCCTTCATAGTATGGAACGGTATAGTATCTGAACTTTGGTGCTTTATAATCTAAATGCCAACCGCCATTATAAAAGTAATTATCATTAGCTGTGGGACTTAAAAAAAGTACATTAAGTTTGTTTTCGGTATTGTAATAAAAAGTATTTGATTCCCAGGTTTCTTTATTTTCACAAACAAAACCATTTTGAGCTTCTTTAGGTGTGTACACAGAAATTTTATATTTCCCTGGTTTTAAATACACATGCATTGCTATTCCACCCATAAGGTAATAATTTTTTTTATATGCATAATAAACATGTGGCTGATCTATCCAGGCATAAAAGATTCTTGCAGCAGTATAAGTAACATCATTATCTTCTTCATCAAGAATTCGTAAATAGCATTTAACATCATTCATGTCACCATTATTTACAGGGCGATAAATAATAAGTGCATGCAGTTGAGAAGTAAAAAGAATAAAAATAAATGCTAATAGAATCTTTCTAAAGTTTTTCACTTTTCAATCCTTTTATAAAAACAGAAATTTCTACATAAAAAAATAAAAGAAAATATCAAATAGGTGTTACTATAAGTAGAAACAGTATTTATTATGAAATAAATCTTCTTCATAAATGAACTATAAATGAAGGTTTAATTATTTATCTCTCGCAAACAAATACTATTCGTGATATATTTTCTCTTATGAATTCATCGTTACAAAAAGCAGAGAACATTAGAGATGTAATCCGCTATTTACAGAAATTTAAGAATGCATTGGTTGTTATTTATCTTGATGATAAAACAATTCGTTCCCCATTATTTTCATCTCACATTCGGGATATTGCTTTGCTTCACGAAGCTGGTCTTCAGGTAATAATTATTCCTGGTGCCCGTAACCGCATTGATGAAATTCTTACTTCTGCAAATATCAGCTGGACTTATAAAGATAATATTCGTGTAACCAATGAAGATGCCATGTCTCTTATAAAGATGGCAGCTTTTGATGTTAGTAATCAGGTTATGACAAGTCTTGCTGCAAACAACATAACAGCCATAATTGGTAACTGGGTTCGTTCAAGAGGCAAAGGTATTATCAATGGTTTTGATTACGGAACTGCTGGTGAAATTGACAAACTGGAAGTTGGTGCAATTAGAACTGTATTAACAGAAGGTTTTATTCCTATCTTCCCATGTATTGGCTGGAACTCAGTAGGTCATCCATATAACATTTCTTCCATCTCTCTTGCACAACAAGTAGCTGTAAATCTTAAAGCCGACAAGCTTTTTTATCTGATGGAAAATGGAACTATAGGTTCAGACTTTGTGATTCCAGAAGGTGCTGCTATAAATCCAGACGGTGAAATTGCTGCCATGGATTTAGCACAGGCCGAAGAATTTTTAGAAAAGAATAAAAATGATAAAAGACAAAACTTACTAACGTTAGTTTCAATTGCAAAAACTGCTTGTCAGAATGGAGTAGTCCGCACTCATATTGTTGATGCAAAAATCGACGGAGTTCTTCCTTGTGAAATTTTCAGTGACCTTGGTTCTGGAACAATGATTTACACAAGCAACTATGGAAAGCTTAGACCAATGGAACAGACAGATATTCCAAGTGTTCTTGGCATGATGAAACCTTTTGTGGATTCAGGAAAAATTCTTCCAAGAACAAATGAAGATTTAATGCTTAATCTTTCTGATTATATTGTATATGAATTTGATGGCGGTATTCATGCCTGTTCTGCACTTCATGTTTATCCAGACGGCCAGGCAGAAATTGCTGCAATTGTTGTAGATGAATCTTTTGCTCACATTGGAATTGGACCAAAAATGATGGACTATCTTATTTCAAAAGCAAAATCCGAAAAAACAAAATCGATATTTATTATGACTACACAGAGTGCAGACTGGTTTGAAAAAATGGGATTTGCTCCAGATGTAATAGATTCATTACCTGCAGAAAGAAAAGCAAAATGGACTCCAGAAAGAAATTCAAAAGTATATAGATTAAAATAGAAATTATTTCTTTCGAATTAATGAAATCATTTTATACAGGAATTTGTATGATTAATATTAAAAAAGAACAGATTAAATGGTACGGCCGAAATTTTGATTACGAGGGAATAAGATATTTTGATTATTCTAACAGTGGCTTTGAATTTTGTTTTAAAGGAAAAAAAGCTGTCTGTAAAATTTTAAGTGATTCTGAAAATTGGTCAAAGGAAAATCAGGGTGTTCTTGCAGTTTATATTTCACATTTAAAAAGTGCCAGTGAGTATTCAGGTACTTCATTTTGGGAACACTTTCCTCAAGATTTCTCTACAAAAATCTTTCTTCAAAAAAAGGAAAATGATATTGTTCTTTTTGAATCTGAAAAAGAAGAAATTGTATTAATCAGGGTTTTAAAGATTAGTGAAGCGGCATTTGGATATGCAGGTTTTGCTTCTCTTGAACTGGATGGAAAACTTATTAAAAAGAATTATGCAAAGCTGGAAAATTCAAATAACTTGAAAATAGAATTTATTGGAGACAGCATTACCTGTGGTTATGGAATTGAAGGTATCTGGATGAAAGATACTTTTACTACTTTACAGGAACGTTCCGATAAAGCCTATGCTTTTAAAACTGCAAAAGGTTTGGGTGCAGAGTTTCAGTGTGTCAGCTGGAGTGGAATCGGTCTAATTTCTAAATATGTTGATGAAAGTATAAATGTTCCAGACACTACTATAACAATGCCATTGCTTTGGCCTTATACAGATAAATCTGCCAGTCTTCGTCTTGGAATTGAACCTGAACTTTGGAATGAAAGCCGATTTAGTCCCGATATTGTTGTAATCAACCTTGGAACAAACGATGCCAGTTTTGTTCGTGACCAGGAAGATAGAAGAGTTTTATATGTTCACAATCTTAGAGTTTTAATTGAAGAAGTACATCGTCGTTCTCCAAAAGCAAAAATCTGCTGCTGTCTTGGAATTATGGGACAGGCTCTTTGTGATTCAGTAAAAGAAGCTGTTCAGTTATTTAGCAAAGACTTTTCTTCTGTACAAATCAAAGCTGTTGAATTTCCTGTGCAGCTAGATGAAGATGGAATTGCAGCAGATTGGCATCCTAGTGAAAAATCACATTCTAAAATTGCAAATATAATGATAAATGAATTAAAGAATTTTAATTAGAATCTGTATTTATTTACAAGCTGTACAGGTTCTTCTTCAATTCTGATTTCCGGAAGTTTTGGAAGAACTGTATAGCTGTTATACATCCAGTCTCCATCTGGTGCTTCAAATGGATCAGCTCCATCTTCAGGATAATTCATTCCGTCTTTTGGTGGACAGAAAAAGCGGAGTTTCATATCTGCAGCTTTGTCTAATGGTTTTTCAAAGAAGTAAGTCATTAAATCTATAACTTTTGTTCCAGGTTTTTTATAGAACCAGTAACCGCCAAATTCCATCATAATGTTCATATCAACCAGCTCATCATTAAAATAAACTTCAAAATAAGTTGGTGTTTTATTAAAGTGGCAGTCTACTTCAACCCCTTCTGCATCTTCCGAGTTTGACCAGCGGAGTTTTGCAGGAAGTTCAATTTTGCCTGCTGATTCAATTGGCTGTGAAAAGAATGGTTTATGCAGCTGAGCTTTGTACATTGCCATCATTGGTTGTTCAATACCAACATCTGCATTATTTGGGTCTGTTACTTCAAGACCAAGGCGGCCGTCATCACGGAACTGATAGAGCGTAAAGGCAGAAAGCCATTTGTCTTCATCTTTTTCAATAAGTTCCATAAAGTGGCGCATCATATTTGACTGTTCAAAAGCACCTGTAACATCTCCGTCTCCATTCATTTCTGAAAGAACCATTGGTTTATCCTGACCGGTGATTTCTTTTAAACGAAGATAAGTTTTCTTTGCTTTTTCATAAACCTTATCTACATCGTAGCAGGCATAGTTGGAAGTTTCTTTTGTTGCAATATCATTTGGCCAGCCCCAGTGAAGAGAAATATACTGATCGCCAGACCAAATGTCGGCAACTTTGTGGGCTTCCAGGAAAATGTCTTCCATTTCAAGTTTTCCAGTTTCTTCCAGATACATTCCGGCACAAAGAATCATTTTTACATTTGGTGCATGTTTGTGCATAACATTTGCAACCATTACAAAAAAGTCTGCAATTTTCTGGTAATCGTTGGCACGGCGTGTATAGCAGAACCAGGTTCCAGTACATTCATGATTTACGCGAAGTAATACACGTCCATAAGGGCGAAGATCTTTAGCTAAAAGAATAATATCTTCTTCCTTAAGGTCAGTATCTATTGTAATAGTTAAAACAACATCCTGTCCGTGCTGACGGATTTCTTTCATAAAATTAAAAGGTTCATTGTCTCTTAAACCTTCACGGCCGCCACGATAAGGAAAATAGTTTTCGTAAGGAGAATCCCAGGCTCCAGAAGAAGGTTTATCAGATTTTATATCACAAGCCCGGGTTGGCCATTCTTTATCATTTGGATAATAAGTGTACATTAAACTAATGCCGCGATGTACTTTTCGCATTTTCTGTAAAACATAATCCTGGTTTACATATGGAGCGCGTTCACTTCCATCACCCAAATCTAGAGCACAAGGTGCCTGTTTTAAAATTACTTTGTTCATTAAAAAAATCCTCTGAAAAGTAATTATAAACGAATCTTTCACAGGAACAAGGAAAAAAATATACAGAAATTGTAAGAATTTTCCATATTATACATGAATGGAAGAAATATTTAGTGATGAAACTAACAAGAAGTAGTAAAATATTTAAACTAATGATGATTAATTTCCGATATTTTTAAAACGTAAAGATAAAAAATGTTGAGGTGTTTATGAAAAAGTTTTTGTCTTTTTTGCTATTTATCAGCCTGTTTTTTTGTAGTTGTGAAGTAGGAATGGGAGATTCCCTTGACCTTGAAGCTCCTGTTATTCGAATTACTTCTCCAGAAAAACTTTCTTTTCAGAAATTAGATTTTACTATTACAGGAACTTGTTCTGATAATATTGCAGTAACTTCTGTTGTAGTTACAAATGCAGAACCTGAAAATTCTCCTCTTTACAAAGTATATGGTTATGCAAATATTGATGGTGAAAACTGGTCAGTAAATATTCATATTCCAAAAGAAGAAGAAGGTGATATAACATTTAAATGTACAGCAAATGATAGTGCTGGAAATTCTTCTTCCAGATCTTTTGCACAGATAGAACTTTTTGTTGATGAAACTTCACCAGAAGGTCTTGCATGGTATATAGATAAAGGAAATCACAAACAGATAGGATTAATGGAATTAGATGAATTAAAAGCATTAGATTTCAATCTTTCTGTAAACAAGGATATTCCTCAGAATGATGATTTTACCATTTATGCAAAAATGTATGACGCAATGAGCATAGAACAGGTAAAACTTTTTCTTAGTGATGAAGACGGAAATGTTATACCTTCATTGACAAAAGAAGTAAGTGAAGCCGCTTATTCTGGTACTACTTTATCAATTTATAACCCTTCATTTTCATTTAGAAAATCTGATTTTGCCGCTTATCCATCAGGTAAACATTATTTTAAACTTTCCTATTGGTCTAAAGACAAAAGTGGAAACGAAAGCAACCGTGATTTACTTTGGATGATATGGTATCCGGAAAGTGATTTACCTGGAATAGAAATTGGTACAGATAACGATGTGTATGGTAATAACTCTCTTAGAGTAACAGTAAACAATTCTATTTCCACAAACTTCTTTGATGATGATGCTTTAAAAGAAGTTAAATGGGCTATAAGAAAACCTTCCAATGTAAATTATACTGCTGAACAGTTAATTAAAGACAGTACTACAAGAAATAAGGCTTTTTTAAGTGTTAAACAAGATTATGAACTGGTTGGTTCAAAAACTTTTGATGTTTCAGGTACATCTGGTTTAACAACTGATTATCTTGTTCCTGGTAATGATGTTCAGGCACCTTCAATTCCAATGGAATTAAAATTTATAGTTTGTGTTTTAGATTCAAAAAATAACTGGAATGCAAAAATCATTGATCTTATTGTTGATGATAATGCAAAACCATTGCTTTTTATTGATACTCCAATTGAAAATACAATTCCAAAAATTAAAGATGGTGAAAAATCTATTTTCCAGATTTCTGGATACAGCCTTGATTCCAAAGGTTCAAAAAACATAAAAATTGTATTTATTCCTAATTCTGCAGAGTATAATACTGCTTCCAAAAAAGAAGCTTTAGCAAAAGAAATTCTTAAAAAAGATACAAAAGATTCTGGGCACGATATTCTTGAAAATGGAGCAATTATCTGGAGAAAAGTGCTTCCTAAATCTGGTCAGGCTGGTTATAACGATCAGACTGCAGATGGCTGGGTAGAACAGAAGTTTGCTTTTGATTTTGATATGATTAATAACAGCGACATTGGTTTTAATGGTGCAGCTGGTCGTGATGATAAATTCTTTGAATTGATGCTGGTAGATACTGATAATAATCAGGTATTCAGACAGTTCAAAACTGTTGGGGATACAACAGTTCCTTCTATTGAATATCTTTATCCTGAAAAGAATATGTCAATTGTAGACTATTCAACTCAGGATTTGATTATCAGATATAAGGGTTCAAAAGATACTGGTCTTGGTATGATTGAACCAAAATATAAGGTAGTTTTTGATGGTAAAGAATACACAATTGCAAATGGTGGACTTAAAGCTTATACAAAACCAAATGCAGATCCTTCAAAAGTTGTACCTAATGATTCTGTAGAATTTATAATTCCTAAAGCTCAGGTTAAAGAAATTGCTGAAACTAAAAATAATACACAGCCAACTTTCTATTTGACCTCATTTGACCTTTTGAATAATGAAGTTACAGAACCTCTTACTTTGATTTTAAGTCCTTTACCTCACATTACAGGTATTAGTTCCGATAAACCTGAGTCAACTTATAAAAAAGGTGATTCAGTTACAATTCAGGTAAATTTCTCTGGAAATGTAAGAGTTTCAGGTACTCCTAAACTTAAACTTTTCCTTACAAAAGATGACAGAACTAATAATAGAAATGTTAAATATGCAAGCTATATTCGCGGATCTGAAACAAACTCATTAACTTTTGAATATATTGTAGAAGATGGTGATGTTTCGGCAAATGGTCTGGAATGTTTGTATGAAGATCCTATTTTCTTAAATAATGGTTCAATTACAACAGCTGAACTTGGTGAAGGAAATGCCCACATTAATGTTATTGAAACTGGTAAAAACTTACAGGATTCAAAGAAACTTAAGGTTGATGGAGAAGCTCCTGTAATTAATTCAATTGTATTTAAAGCAAATGTAGCTGCTAATTCTGATACAAATTACTATGTTTCAAATTCAAAAACTATTACTGCAACATTAACTGCCAGTGAACCAATTTTAATTTCTGGAACACCAACTCTTAATGTAAAATCTGGAACAAATACTATTGCATTTAATTTCCAGAGTATTAGTGATAAAACAATTACTTTCGTTCATAAAGTTTCAACTTCATCTTCAGAAGGAAGAATCAGTTATAATCCAAGTAAATACTTCTCTTCAACTGATCTTAATATGATGATAGATGAAGCCGGCAATAAACTTAAATTAAAGACCGGTTCTGATACTAATGCGAATGTAGTAATAGATAAAACAAATCCAACAAGAGCTCCTGCAATTAATGTTGCTGCAGGATCTTATAACAAAGCTCAGGATTTAACTCTTACAGGTTTTGAAGAAGGTGCTACAGTTGAATATTCAATTGATGGTGGAGTTTCATGGACTAAATATACAGATACTGTAAAAATTCAGGTTGGAACACATAACATTACAACCAGACAGTATGATAAAGCAGGTAATGTTTCTCCAACTCTTACACCTGTAAAAATTGTTATTAATGATACATTCCCATTACCAAGTGGATTTACAATTAAAAAGCCTGATGGAAAATATAAAAAAGGCGAAGTTGTAACAATGTTTATGGATTTTGAAGATACTGTTTTTGCTCCAAATGCTGGTGATGTAAAAATCACAATGACTCCATATGGAAATATAACTCCTGCAATAGTTTTAAACAGTAAGCCTGTTGCCGCTTCAGGTTCAACAAAGGTTGAATTTGAGTATACAGTTACTGAAACTGATAACTTTAATGGAGTTCAGATTTCTAATCCTGTATATACAGCAAGCTTTGTAGATGAATACGGAAATAAACCAACTGCTGCTAAAACAACTGCCGCTTTAAATACATTGTTTGCAGATACAAATGGTGGTGCAAGACAGAATCTTACTCTTGATGGTAAAGCTCCATCTGTAGTTTCATATTCACCAGTAAATAATGGAATCAACACATCTGAAAATGATGCATTTACAATTACAGTAACTTTTGATGAACCTGTTTATTCAGAATCTGGCTCTGTTATTTTACAGAGAAAAGGAAACTGGGCTATTCCAGCAGTTCTTACTGGTTCTCAGTTCCATGAAGTTTATGACAATGCTGTATTAACAACAGCACAAAAAGAAACTCTCATGGCAACAGAAAACGGCAATGGTTCTGGAAATGAACGATTAGATTCAAGAACAGGTATTGCTGTAGGACCTTATAGATGTATTACTCACGGCCTAAAAACTTCTGGAAGTGAAATTGTACCAGATGAAGAAATTAAATATGTTCTTGCTTTTGATTTAGGTTTATATGAAGGTTCTACAAAACTTGATAAATATGCAACTGATGGTGGAAAAACAATAAGTGTTGCAGATATCAGAAGTGCATTTGAAGCAACTGGATATCATCAGCATAAAGTAGACATTAGATCAAAGAAGATTTCTATTGTTGATAATGTAATGACAATTGAAATGCCAGAAGTTATTGAAGATGGTATTGAATGGGAACTTATTATTCCAGAAGGTGCTTTACGAGATGCTACAGGAAATAGTTTTGGTGGTATTAAATCTGGAGATTACACTGTTTGGAGTAATAATGTTTCAACACCAGTTGTTCGTGTAGATAGATATTCTCATGGTTACGGAGCTGCTTTACCAGATAGTACAGGTGCTATAAAGTCTGAAATTACTGGTTATGCACTTCCACAATCGGCAAGTAACATAAAAGGAACAGGTTCTTTATCAACAAGTAATACTGGAGTAACAATTGCTCCAACAGGATATGCCCGAGTAAGAATTGATTCTCAAACTCCAGGTGCAGATATTTACTATAAAGTAGTTAATAAATCTTCTGTGGCAGTAAGTGCAACATCTGGCGCAACAAGATATAGATTTAAAGATAATACGGATAGTGTTCCAACTACAACGGTTTCTACAAATTCTAGTATTAAATTTACAAATAATAATACAAATCTTGATTTTACAATTACAAGAATTGGAAATGCTACTCCAGCTGATTTAAAACTAGAATCAGGAGGAACTAAATATTCTGCAATATTTGCTGTTGGAGATGGAAAAAGTGATACTGCAAGAAAAGATTATGTAACTGCCTATGCATCTAAAACAGGATTTAAGACTTCGGGAAATGGATATGAAGGTGTATTTAAAACTGTAATTTATGCTTATCCAAAAGATAAACAAAAGTTAAATTTTGAAGGCGGAACTGCAAAAGGCGGTGAATCAAAAGTAAATGGTTTCCCATTAAAAGATGCTCCTTCTGATTATAGATTCTCAAAGAATGGTTATAAAACTTCAGATGATTCTTATATCTGGGTTTCTTATGAAATAATTACTTCAAATAATGCGTTCCTGCTTCACAGGTCAAATTATTCAACAAACTATCCATATTTCTCTTATGGGCAGATAACTTATACATATAACTTTGCGTGCTGGGATTAATAAAGAGAGGGTTAAATGATGAAAAGAATTACAAAGAGTTCAATTTTAGGTTTATTAGTTTTTTCTTTATTTTCTTGCGAAGTTGGTTTAGGTCCTGCAGTTGATACTCATGCTCCTGTTATTAATGTAACTAGTCCAGAAATGAATAGTAACGTTAATGGAACAATGTACATTGCTGGTGTTGCTACAGATGATCAGGAATTAAACGAAGTTACCATTGAAATTGAAGAAAATACAATTGGTGGATTTTCAAAAAGCTTTAAAATAGTAAATAAAGAATGGTTTGAAAAAGAAAATGATTACTGGATTCCATTCGCAGGTCCAGAAGTTATAGGTGATAAAAAATCTATTACATGGGATGTAAGCGTAGATTTAAGTGGAGCAGTATCAGGTTCTGAATATACAATTACAACACAGGTAACAGATCTTTATAACAATGATAGTCGTCATTCAAAAGATATTCGAACTGTACTTGTAGATTATCAAATTCCACAAGTTAGTGTTTCAAGTCCATCATTAACAAATTATGCGACTGCTCAGACTCAGTCTGCAAATTACAAATTGAATGACAACACAATATTAAATCAGCTTTTAAATGGTACATTTACAATTTCTGGTACACAGGTTGAAGACACAAAATGTGATCATCTTTTTGTATATCTTGATACAAATACAACAACAGATTTGTCCATGTATGAAAATGTAGATGGCACTATGAATTTTAACTCAAGAGCTGCAGATTCAACTTATCTGGCTTACAAAAAAATTACAGATAAAAATCAGCGTAACTGGGAAACAACATTCAATGTTCAGGATTTTCCATTACAGTATCAGACAGGAAAGCATTTAGTTCGTGTTGTAACAGAATCTCATGACTCGGCAAATAATATTGAATATAAATGTCAGGGTTGGTTTACATTATGGAATGATGCAGATAGACCTTGGATTGTTGCTGAATTTGGTGGTTCTTCAAAAGAAAGTATTCAGACAGTTTATCCAAGTTGTCAGCTTCAGGGACAGGCTTATGATGATGACGGCTTAAAATCTATTGAAGTTGAAGTATTTAAAGAAGTAGACGGAATTTGGACAAAACTTGAAGACAATAGTTTTTCAATTGATTTATCTAAAAGAGATTTTCCAACTTATTATGCCTGGTCTGTTCCTTCTTTAGCAGATAACTGTTCTTTCTATACAAAGGCTTCTTGTACAGATATTAATGGGTTAGTAAGTGAGTCAGTAATAAGATATATGTCTGTTTTGGACACAAACCCTCCAACATTAACAGTAAATCAGTCTGGTAGTGGCGATTCAATTCCATTAACAGGAACAGGAGATTTTACAATTTCAGGTTCAATTTCTGATGATGGTGAAATTGCTGAATTAAAAATTGTTAGAATTGCTGACGGAAAAGAAGCTACCGAAATCAAATATTTTGACAAGGGCTATAATCAGTGGTCATATGCAACAGAATCTGGTTATGTAGATATTAATGGAAATAAAATCTGGTCTATTCCAATGACAGATGAAGTTGTAATTAATAAACTTCATAAACGAGAATTCACAAAAACTTTTAACATTTACAGAGATTTTGGAATTAACGGTACTTCTCAAAAACTTTGTACTCAGAAATTTATTGTAATGGCAAAAGATAAAGGTGATTCTGCTACAATTGAATTAGTTGCTTATGGTGGAGATACAGAAAAACCATCTGTAACAATTGATAAAATTTCTATAAATGGTGGACAGGAAAGAGTTCTTGATGGAACAATTATTCTTGAACCATTTAAACCTAGTGATTACGTAGAATTAAGCGGAACCTGGAAAGATAATACAGATGTTCTTAAAGCTTCTAACATAAGTCTGGAATGGGACAAAGTAAGTAATATTGGAATTTCTGTAACATACGATGATGCAACAAAAACTTCTGGTAAATGGAAATCAGGAAAAATTACACCACCAAGTGCTACAACTGCAGTTATTTATGCCACAATTAAAGACTGGGGTGACAATGTTGGAAAAACAAATGCCAGTTTCTATGTAAGTTCAAGTTTACCACAGTTTGTTCGTATAAGTGCCGATACAACAGATGGATCATATAAAGCGGGTTCAGAAATCCTTCTTTACATGGAATTTAACAAAAAAGTTTCATTTAAAAATGGAACACCATCTTTAACATTAAATACAGGTAAAACAGCAACATATAAATCGGGAAATGGTACAAGTAAACATATTTTCTCATACACAGTTGCGGCAGGTGATACTGCAGAAAAATTAACTGTTACAGGTTTAAATAAAACTGGAATTACCTGGTACGATACAGAAGTAACAACATCTACAATTGCAAACTCAGCTATGGTTTTACCAACAGGTAATAATACTCTGGAAGCAAACCGTTCTATTACAATTGATACAACTGCTCCAAAATTATCTGGAATTAGTGCAATTACTTCTGCCGGATATTACGGATTAAATTCTGAAATCTTTATTTCTGCAAAATTTAATGAAACTGTTAATTTTGAAAATCTTGATGATTTAAAACTTGTATTGAATTCAGGTGATAATGTAAAAACATCTTCTGTTTCAAAATCAGGACCAGATACAGTTTTATTTAAATATAAAGTTGCTGAAGGTCATGAAGCTAATCCTTTAAAGGTTAGTGCAATTAATTATGGCAATTGTAAAGTTGTTGATATTGCAGGCAATGAATTAACAGATAAATCAATTTCTCCATTAACAACTTCTATTAATATTGATACAACAAAACCAAATACACCAATTATTTCAAATCTTATAAATAATTCTGTAATTTATGATAATGCTGGTGTTGAATTTACAATTGATTATAAAGAATCAACTGGTATTAAAAAGTACTCATTGGACGGTGGAAAATCATGGGCTGATTATTCAGGAGCAATTAAACTTTTGAATAAAGGAACTTATGATGTAACAGCTTATCAGGAAGATTTAGCTGGAAATCAGTCAGATGAAGCAACTACAGTAAAAGTTACAGTAGATAGAGGTCAGATTATTACATCTCTTACTGCGAATAAGCCTGATGGTACTTATAAAGCAGGACAAAAACTTTCTATAGTAGTAACATATAGAAAAGAAGTTTTGGTTTCAGATGAATCTTATCTTGTATTAAACACAACTCCAGCCAGAAATGCAAAATATCTGTCTGGTTCTGGTACAAAAAAGATTTATTATGAATACGAAATTCAGAATGGAGATTCTTGTTCAGTAGAAGCTCTTACTCCAAAATCTTTCTCTGGTACAATTACAGATTTAGCAGGAAATAATATTTCGGCTTATACAACAATTGCATCTGTAACAACTCCAAACAGATTTGTTGATAATAAAGAAATTTATGTTATTACAAAACGACCTGAAATTACTTCAGTAGATTTTGCTGGAACTGAAGCTAATAGAACCTTAAAAATTACTTTCAGTTCAAGAATCAATAAAAATGATGGAAATATTGTAATTACTCAAAGTAATACTGGATATAAAGCTCCTGCAGTTCTTTCTTCAGCACAATATGGAGATTTACCTAAAGCAGTTCAGGCATACTATTCAGAAGGAACAAACGGTTCTGATTCTTCTGGAAAATCGGATGTATTGAAAAAGTATATTCTTAATTTTAATACAGATACTGATGATTCAACATTAACTCAGTTATTTATTAATGCAGGAATACTTACAACAAGCATACCGGTTTATTCAAATGCTGTTTCAATTGCAGGAAATGTAATGACAATTGATTTATCAAATACATATAAACTTCCTGTAAAAGGTGCATCATATACAATTTCTATTCCTGAAAATTTAATTAATGATGATATTACTCAGACAAATATTGCTTCATCATATACAAAAACATTACCAGGTGTAGAAAAACCTCTTATTCGTATTAATAAAAAGAATGAAACAATAAGCGGAACAACTGTAACTCAACCATTAACTGCCGATGTAAAGATGGATTGTCAGACACCAGGAGCAAAAATTTACTATGTTGATGGTTCAGCACAGTATACACAAAGACAATTGACTAAACAGACTGATTATACAAATGGTTATGCAAATAAAGGAATGCCAAACACTCCTGCTGCACCAACAACAAGATCTTCTTTATATTCAAAATCATTTACAATTGGTTCTAATGATACAACAAAATACAATGTTGGTTATAAGGTATTCTTAAGAGCAAGAGCTACAGTAAATGATACAAACTGGTCAGAAGATAGTTATGAAACTGCTTATAGAACTGTAATTGTATTTAATCAGGCACCTGGAACATATAATTATATGTGGATTCGTGGTGGTGATAAAACAAATGGTGGTGTTTCTGTTCCAAACTTCCCATTCAGCTGGAATTCCAGTGAATACGATAAAGTTCGTGCAATGACAAAATATAGTGGAAATATCTGGTATTGGGTAAGCTGGAATTTAAATACTAATTCGTATATTGGATTCCTTTCTGGAGATATGCCTAATGATGCTGCAACAAACGGTCCTAAAAACTGGATTTGGGCAAGTTGTGCATGGGTTGGCTTAAAAGAAAATTATCCGATTTATCCAGGAGAAAGTTTCTACTTTGTAAATGTTTCAGGAATGTCTGGAGGTGATCTTGGATTCCAGGGAAAACATACAGAATCAAGATAGACTTTCTTCTAATTGACTGTAACTCATTTTCCAAGTAGAATAATAAAACTATTAACTTAGAAAAAAATTTTTTTAATATGGAGTAAAATCGAATGGCTACAAAGTATGTTTACTATTTCGGTGACGGCGACGCAGAAGGTGATGAATCAATGCGTCTTATCCTTGGTGGTAAAGGTGCAAACCTTGCTCAGATGGCTAAAAAACCATTGAGCCTCCCAGTTCCATCAGGATTTACAATTTCTATCGATGTTTGTCAGGAATACTACAAACTCGGACGCAAATACCCAGATGCACTTGCTGCTGAAGTTGCTGCAAACCTTGCAAAACTTGAAAAATCAATGGGTAAAAAATTGGGCGATGAAAATGATCCATTGCTCGTTTCAGTTCGCTCTGGTGCTGCTGAATCTATGCCTGGTATGATGGATACAATCCTCAACCTCGGTCTTAACGACAAATCAGTTCTTGGTTTGGCTAACAAAACAAACAATCCACGTTTCGCATGGGATGCTTACCGCCGCTTTATCCAGATGTACGGTAACGTTGCTATGGGCGTAGAACACGATAAATTCGAAGAAATCCTTGATTCTGTAAAAAAAGCTCACGGATACAAAGAAGACGTTGAACTTAAAACAGAAGATCTTCAGGATGTAGTAGCTAAATATAAGGCTATGTACAAAGCTGAAAAAGGTACTGACTTCCCTCAGGATCCACAGGAACAGATGTGGGGAGCTATCGGTGCCGTATTCGGTTCTTGGATGAACGATCGTGCTATCGTTTATCGTAAACTCAACAACATCGACGAAAACGTAATCAAAGGTACAGCTGTAACAGTTATGGCAATGGTATTTGGTAACATGGGTGAAACATCAGGTACTGGTGTTGCATTCTCTCGTGACCCATCTACTGGTGAAAACCACTTCATGGCAGAATACCT
>JAKSTH010000070.1 GCA_024402655.1 Treponema sp.
TTCTTGATGCAACTGGAAAGAAATTCGGTAAATCTGAAGGAAATGCTTTGTGGCTTAACAAAGAAAAAACAGCTCCATATGCAATTTATCAGTACCTTATTAATGCAGATGATTCTAAAGTTCTTGAATACCTTAAAGTATTCACATTCCTCTCTAAAGAAGAAATTGAAAAGATTTATGAAGAACATCTTGCTGCTCCAGAAAAACGTATTGCACAGAAAACTTTGGCATGGCAGATTGTAAAAGATCTTCACGGTGAAAAAGAAGCCGACAATGCTGTAAAAGTTTCTGAAAAATTATTTGCAGGAGATTTTAAATCTTTGGCAGTAAGCGATATTATGACTGGAATGAAAGGTGTTCCAACTTTCAAATTCACAGAGGAACTTCCTTTGGTTGATTTGCTGGTAAACAACAAAATTGCTTCTTCAAAACGCGAAGCCCGTGAATTTATTACAGGAAACGCCATCACAATCAACGGTGAAGTTATTAATGAAACTGACAAAGTTATTACAAAAGATATGGCTTTGGAAGGTAAAATTATTATCATCCGCCGTGGAAAGAAAAAGTACTTTATTGCAGAAGTATAATATTTAGGCTTTTGAATTTTTTAAGTGCCCCAAAAGTTGGAAACAATTTTTGGGGCTTTTTTTATGACCTTGAGAACAATCCTCTAAGTCCTTTTATTACGCCTTTAATACCGCCAAAAAATGCAAATCCGCAAAGAATTGGTCCAATTGGGAAAAGAATAATTGAAATTTTAAAGAAAATAGCAGCAACAAAAACCTGAAGTCCTTTTGCAATCACCATAGTTAAATACTGAGTTTTTGTATAATTTTCCGGTTCTGTATTATAAGTATAGGCGTATCTTCTTTGGTTATCTTCATATTCCTGAGATTCCCAATTTTCTCGCTGAGCCTGAGCCCCTGCAAACCAGTTCCAGAATGTTTCTTCATCTGTAAAAGGATTTCCAGCCCCACCATAAGAATATGATGATCCTCTGTAAGCATTATAAGCATTATAACCAGCATTACTAGTGTCTGCCTGACCTGTTAAATCATAATTACGACGTTTTGTTTCATCACCAAGCACATCATATGCAGCAGAAATTTCTTTGAACTTTTCTTCCGCTACTTTATCATCTGGGTTTCTGTCTGGGTGATATTTAAACGCCAGTGAACGATATGCTTTCTTAATTTCGTCTGCTGAGGCTGTTTTTTCTATACCTAAAACTTCGTAATAATTCTTCATATATTTAAAAAATACAAATTAATGTTTTCTGTTACAAGTAAAAAAGCAATAAATAATTAAAAATTATTTTTAATACTTAAGAATAATCCAGGTTGCTCCAGTACCACCTTCGCTTTTAGACTTAGGGTGGCCAGAAGTTCCACATCGCTTATCGCTTTCAATAAATTTTCTAACCAGTTCACCAAGAACAGGATCTGTACCCGTAGTATGAATTCCTTTGCCATGAACTACAATTACTTTTCTAATACCCTTGCTTATACAATCTGTTATAAAATAATTCAGATGTTCTTTTGCTTCTTCCTGGCGCATTCCATGCAAATCAAGGCGTGCTTCCGGCTTCATTTGAATAAGATACTGACGGTCTGCCAGCTTAGAAGACTGCTGATGTTCTTCTGCAATTTTATCTTTATCAACAACACCATACAAACGAAGCCACTGTTCCATTTTATTTACATGGCGTTCATTCTGCTCTTTTATCATTTTTTCAAAGTCCCGTTCAGACTTCATGGCTTTTTCCAACTGCTTTTCTTCTAAAGATGGTGCATTTGCTTTTTTGTGTGAAACTTGTGGTGTAGAAGCAGTTTTACTTTTGTTTTTTTCCTGCTTTTTAATTTTGTCCCACTGATTCAAAATATCATTCATATCCATAAAGGCACCTCTTATTTAATCACAATAATCTGGTCTTTTTTACACCAGCCGCCAGACTCTCCTAAAAGAACGTAATACCATTCTCCAGAAGATTCTTTTATTTCCACATAACTTCCTGGCTGCAATTCAGATTTTGCTTCCGAAAGATTATCTGGAATAGAATAAAGCTGATTTCCTCTACTAATACCATGAAGTTTTTTAGAAGCCACAATAGAAACTACAAGAACCGATGCAGCCAGAATCACAATTGCGGTAGTAATAATATTTGTAATCACACTCTTTTTCTTAAGTTTAAGTGCAAAGAAGATTAAGCTTAAAACCAGGAAAAAAATAGAAGCATAAATATATAAAAGTTTAAATTCACTTGTGCCAGAAGGAAGTCCAAGACTTGTTTCTTTTTCTACCCTTTTTGTTTTTCCAAGACCCAAAATAGATTTTCTTTCTTTAATTCTTAATTCAGCCAACTCTTCGCAGTCCAAAGCTGTAACAACCGGTTTTTCAGTCTTTACTTCTTCTATATAAGCTGCTTCAAATGCCTGGTCAAAAAGTGTAGCTTCTGTCTGTTTTCCTGTTTCTTTTCGTTCACCAATTGTTACAGGAATTGAAGGAATCTTTACTTCACCCTTATATCCGTTATTGCTGGTTAATGTAAGAGAAACAACAGGAAAAGTTGCTGCCCCGGAAACTAAAGGTGTCCATTCAAAACCAGAAACCGGTACAATTTCATCCAGATTTGCTTTTTCAATATATTTAGTCTGAATAATCTCGTGAGCCTTGGTTTGTGTAAAAATAGAGTCTTTTGGTAAATCCCAGTGAAGATTAATTAACTGAACACCATATTGAAAAAGCACTTCAAAAGAAACCTTCTGTCCAGCAGTAAATTCCATGTCATTCAATAAAGCAAAACCATCTTCCGAAGTAGCAGTTTTTCCATCTGCAAAGCGAATAATAACTATAGGATCCTGAGCTTTAGGATTCAGCTTAATTGTTACCGGATTAAACTGGATATTTCTTTTAAAACCCTGAACTCTTACTGTAAGCGGTGTAAGTGTGTATGTGCCTTTTTTAGAAAAAGAATACCAGGCTTCTATTTTTGTACCAGGTTCTCCTTCTTCATCATTCCACTGGGTTCTTTTTAAAGTTCTGAACGAAACATTATCCATATCTTCCGGGCTAAAAATTTCAATTTCGCCAGGTTCAACAAAAGGAATAACTGTTTCAAAACAAATATCCACATTTGTATAATAATCTGAAGCATCACTGCTTTTTTGCGAAGAAAATCTTATAGACTCAAAATCTTTGTTTGTAAGAAATTTTGCATGAACAGGAGTAACAAAACAAAAAACAAAGAATAAAACTAGTAATCTCCGGCTAAATTCTGATCCTGATTTGATTCTGTGCTTTTCCATTGCTTTTGATCATTCTCCTTAATTCTCTGAAATACTTCCTTTTCCATATCCTGGGAATCGGATTGCTCTTCCTGGGTTGGCAGTACATCGCTTTGGTTATGTTTTGCATCAACTTCTGCCTGTTGAATTGAAAGTTCCAGATTTATTTTCGCTTCCAGATTTGTACTGTCTATTTCCAGTGCTTTTTTAAAATTTTCCATTGCCTGGTCATATTCACCAATTTTGTGATAAATTACCCCGGCATTATAATATGATGCAAACTTAATTCTGTCAGAACTGTCATTTGCAATCTGATTATACTTTTCTAACGCAGCCTGATTTTCATCTAACACTGCATACACAGTTCCCAAATCATATAAAGCATAATCAAGAACTTCCTGATTTTTTTCTTTTGCTGCACTTTCACTTACATCATTAAACATGGAAACTGCATGACTGTATTGCTTTTGATTACAGGAATAAGCACCCTTTAATATTTTTACAGTATCAGAGTTACAAGAAACAAATATCATGGTTATGCACAAAACAAGAGCCACAGTTCCCGCTTTTTTCAATTCAGGGAACAGTCTTGAAAGATCAAATTCCGTAATAATAAAACTAGCTGCAAACAAAAGGATTCCGAGCAAAATAAAAAGCTTATAACGAGGAACAGGCTTTGCTTCATAAGCTATAATCTGATCTTCTTTATATTTTAACTGAGAAAGCAGATTTAAAGCAGAACCTCTATCCAAAGAGTTTATATAAACAACTGGAGTCTGGTTTTTATAAAAAGCCATATTTTTTTGAGATGCTTCTATAGTTTCCTGAATTTTCTTTGCCCGTAATGCAGACTTAACTACAGTTTTACCATCTCCTGCCAGAATCTCGGTTTCAGTTTCTTCTCCAAAACCAATAATAGAAACTGGAATTCCAGATTTCATACATTCCAGCAAAGCAGTTTTTAAATGACTGTCTGTTTCTTCCCCATCTGTAAAAACCCAGATTCTACCTGCATTTGAATAATTAGAAGAAAAAGTTTCACGGGCCTTTAATATTCCTTTGCCCAAACTTGTTCCAGGAGATGTCATTAAAGCTGGAGACATAACGTCTAAAAGGCTTTCTATCATTACATAATCTTCTGTAATTGGAATAGCAGTAATTCCATCTCCTTTTGCAAGAACAACAGAAATTGGAGTTCCATCCATTTTTTCCATCACTCTTTTTGCATAAGTCGCAGCTGCATTTAAACGAGTCGTATTTTCAGGACCATCTTTTGCAAGCATACTGTTGGAAATATCAAAAACAAAAGAAACAGCAGTTCCGTTTTTCTGAACTGGGGTAAGAGTTGTTCCCCAGTATATTTTTGAATAAGCCAGCAACAGCATACACCAGGCAAGACCAAATAAAAGAGTTTTTACTTTAGACAGTCTTGTATAATTAAAAAGACGTCGCTTTCCAGATTTTCTGTTATGAGCAGCAAGTTCTGCATCTACAGTAATATCCGCTTCTTTTTTATGAAAAAATATAAACAGGAGAATAGGAATTATAATCAGAATACCAAACAGTGCATAAGGTCTTTCACAACTCATTTTCTTCCTCCTTATAATTTTTCATGTAAAAATACTAATTTAATAATCCATGCTATAGAAAACAGCAGGATTCCCCAGAAAAGAAAAACATCATATAAAAGTTTATTTGTAGTTCTGTAAGTAAATGATTGGATTACACTTTCTTTTTTTGTGACATTAAAAATAGTAGAAACTAAATCTTCTGTGCTTTTTGTTTCAAAATATTTTCCATTTGCAATAGCGGCAATTTTTCGCAATGATGCAGCATTAAAATTGGAATCGTATCTACCAGAAATGATTTTTCCTGTGTTTGGATCTTCGTATTCCAAAGTAACAATTCCTTTAGAACCGATTCCTACAACATAAATGCTGATTCCATTATCTTTTGCAAGACCTGCTGCAGTTTCAGGATGAATTGAACCCGCATTACTTTCGCCATCTGTTAATAAGATAATACATTTATTTGGAGCCGAACTGCTTACCATATGGCAAACCGCTGTACTTAAACCGTCTCCAATTGCAGAACCGTCTCCCATCATTAAAATATGGAGTTCTGAAATTCTTTGGAACACAGTCTGATGATCAGTTGTTGGCGGTACCACTACAGAAGCATTACTTCCCAAAGCAACAATTCCAAGTCTAACCCCATCGTTTTCTGTAACAAGATTTGCAATAGTTTTCTTTGCAATATCAAGGCGAGATTCCCCGTCCATATCTTTTGCTGCCATGGAAGGACTTACATCAATAACAAAAACAATATCTGTACCAAGAGATGTATATATTTTTTCCTGTTTTGCTATAACAGGATCTGCAAATGCCGCAACAACAATAAAAAAAGCAACATAAATAAGAATCTTAGATACTATAGAAAAAAACTTAAGTGTTTTATCATTCCATTCAAAATTTTTGCCGCCCCAGTCTCCTAAAACTGCAGGGAAAGAAATTCTTGTAAAAATTTTAAGTTTACGAAGAATATACAAAAGTGGAATAAACAGTAAAAAAAGGAAAGCTACTGGATTTTGAAAATTAGGCATTCTTTCCTCCTTTTTCTTTAACAACAGTTTCTTCTTCCAATTCTGGAACTTCTGCTGCTTCAAGTGTTTCTATTGAATTCATTAAGGTACTTATAAGCTGCTGTCTTTCATTTACATTAAAAGCTGCATCTTTACTGTAGCGAATAAAGTCTGTTCTAACAAAAACCCGAATAATTTCTTCCGCTGCAAACGTCTTTTTATCTGAAAGAAGATTGCAGGTTGCTTTATAAAAGCCTTCCATCATTTCCGAAGTAACCAGTTTTGTAAAAGGATAATCCATTCTAAATTCAAGATAAGCTCTTATAATTTTCTGCATTTCACTGGCAATCTGATTATCTGCACTAACTTTATCCTGTTCCAGCTTTAATAACTGTTTAAAAGTTGCTTTTTTATTCTTTCTATATTTCCACAAAAGAATTTCATTTTTAATAAAGAAAACAAATTTCTTTCGCTTAATCGTAATTCTTATAATTGCAATAATAAGCAGCAGTAAAAGGATAATAAGTCCGTAAACTTTGTAAGTTGTTCCTGGAAGCAGTAAAGGAGACTGAATATCTCTTAAAGAACTGAGGGACTGTGTTTTTGTAATGGAAACTACTTCAAATCTTTGGAAACCCATTACATAAATTTCTGCATCAGAATTTAATGCCGCTCCCATATCAAAAGCAGGTAAATCAATATTTCCGGTTCGCCATGGAACAAAAGAAACCGAAAGAGTGTATTTATTATATCCTGAAGAAGAAATCACAACATTTTTTACATCCCACTTAGAGGCGTCCAACTCTCCCATAAAATATTCTTTGGAAAGTTCAATGTTGCCTTTTTGAGCCACCAGATTTCTAAACAAAACCGATTCTGTTTCAAATGTACAGCGTAATTCAGCACTATCCCCAATATAAACCTGACGAGGAACAAGTACTTGCTGCGACTGCATATAAGCCATCTATTCCTCCTAAACTGCCGAACCTTTTGCAAAAATCTGAGAAAGAATCTGCAAAGGTTCATCTGTAGTTTTTAATATTGCAGAACAAATACCGTGTTTTACACAAATATCCTGCCATTTATGTACAGAAGCTTCGTAATGATTTTTCCATTCCTTCTGGAACTTAGGTGAACCAGTTGGAAGTTTTAGCATTTGAGAAGTTTCACAATCTGTAAAATATGTAGTGCCAACATTTGGAAGCTGTTCATCCATTTTATCTATAACTCTAATTGCTACTACATCATTTTTGTGAGCAAGAGAAGTTAAAGGCTTTTCCCAATCAGCACTTCTAAAGTCAGAAATTACAAAAACAAGAGAACGTTTTTTCAACATTTTGCCCGCCCCTGTAATAGCACTTCCAAGCACAGAACCGTTGTGTTCTTTTTCTTTCATTTTATCAAGATGAGAAAGAATAAGCATGGTCTGTTCTCTGCCAAGACGAGGGGATGTGGAAAAATGAACTTCTCCATCAAAAAAAACAGCGCCTAAAGGACAATTATTCATTTCAGAAGCAATAGTAACTAAAGCTGCAGTTTCAGCGGCCACATCATATTTTGTGCGTTTACCGCTTCCCACCTGCATAGACAAAGAATTATCTACAATTATAAAAATCTGAAGTTCCCTTTCTTCTTCAAAAACTTTTACAAAAGGATGATGCATTCTGGCAGTTACGTTCCAGTCAATTGTTCGAATATCATCACCGCGGATATATTCACGAACGCCTGAAAATTCAATTCCCTGCCCTTTGTAGAGGGAGCGGAAACTTCCAGACTTCATACCATCTGCAAGATTTCTGGCTGTAATTCTGAGATAAGATGCTTTTTTTACTAAGGATTCTTCATTAATAGCCAAAGAAGGTTACTCCCTATGGAACTGGAATAAACGAAAGAATTCTTGAAATAACTTCATCTGCAGTAATATTATCTGCTGCAGCTTCATAAGAAAGTACAATTCTATGACGCAAAACATTAAGTGCAACGGCTTTAATATCTTCTGGCAAAACAAACGCACGGCCTTCAAACAAAGCATGAACTTTTGCACACTGTAGCATAGCAATTCCTGCACGAGGAGAAGCACCAAAGTTGATGTATCTTGTAATATCGCTGGAATTAACAGCATTCACTACCTGATGTCCATTCTGATTTTTATGACTTGTGTCAGGTCTTGTAACATTAAGAATAGAAACAATAAATTCTATAAGTTTTTCGTCGCAGGTAACTTTGTCTGCCAGCATGCGCATAATCTTTAAAGTTTCTTCCGAAATGATTCTGTTTACTGGAACAAATGGAGCTTTACCGCAAGATTTTACAATTTCAATTTCATTTTCAGCAGTAGGATATGTAACAACAAGTTTCATTAAAAAACGGTCCAATTCTGCTTCTGGAAGATTATATGTACCTTCCTGTTCTACAGGGTTTTGTGTTGCAAGAACAAAGAAAGATTCAGGCAATTTATAAGTTTCTTCACCAATAGTAATCTGGCGTTCTTCCATGGCTTCCAGCATAGCAGACTGTACTTTTGCAGGAGCACGGTTAATTTCATCTGCAAGAATAATATTAGAAAAAATAGGACCTTTTCTAACAGAGAAAGTTCCTTTGTTCTGTTCGTAAATTAAAGTTCCTGTAACATCGGCAGGAAGTAAATCTGGAGTAAACTGAATACGCTTAAAATCTAATCCAAGAATTTCAGAAAAGGTTTTGATAGTAAGAGTCTTTGCCAATCCAGGTACACCTTCCAGCAATACATGACCACCGGCAACAATAGCCATAAGAATATCATCAACCAGCTGTTCCTGACCAATAAGACGTTTTCCGGCTTCTTTTCTACAAGCTTCTACAATTTTTTTACATGTTTCAATTTCGTTTTCCATACTATTATTATAACGAAATAAAACTTAAAAGAATAGTTATAATAAAATGCATATTTATACAGATTTAATGCAAAATTATGCAAATTATTGACATTTAACCCCAAATTTACGATAATTTATCTATTATGATTAACCCATTAGCTAAAGAATTAAATGACACCTTAAAAGGTTCGGTTGTAGATGGTCTTTTCTCAGACATGGGAGAACGTCTTTATTTTCCAAATGGAATTATTTCACAGGGTGGCGAAGCTGCAAAAGATGCTAAAGTTGCTAACGGTACAATTGGTATGGCTGTAGCAAATGGCACACCTATTGAATTAGATTCTTACAAAAAAATCATGCCAGATTTGAATTCTAGAGAAACTGTAGCTTATGCAAAAACTGCTGGTAATCCTGATTTGAGAAAATTATGGCAGGAAAAAATCATTGAAAAAAATCCAGATCTTAAAACAAAGAAAATCAGTCTTCCAGTCCTGGTTCCAGGTTTAACAGCTGCTCTTTCTTATGTTGCAGATCTTTTTGTAGATACAGATAAACCACTTTTAGCTGCAGATCCTTGCTGGGACAACTATGAACTTATTGCTTCAGCTCGTCGCGGTGCAATTTTCCATCAGTTCAAATGTTTTGACAACGGAAAGTTTAATCTTGCAGATCTTGAAGCTAAAATGAAGGAAGATGCAGAAAAATACGGTTCAGTTCGTGTTATCTTAAACTTCCCACAGAACCCAAGTGGATACAGCCCAACAAAAGACGAAGCAAAAGTAATTGTAAAAATTGTAAAAAATATTGCAGAAGCAGGAAAGAAAGTTATTGTATTAAGTGATGATGCTTACTTTGGTTTAAATTACGAAAATGATATTGAACCACAGTCATTATTTGCTTACATGGCAGACCTTCACGAAAATGTACTTGCAATTAAAGCAGATGGTCCTACAAAAGAAGATTTTGCATGGGGATTCAGAGCTGGTTTCATTACATTTGCTTCTAAAGGACTCAACGACAAACAGATTGATGCACTTACAATTAAATTCATGTCTGCAATCCGTTCTTCAGTTTCTTGTTCTTCAACTCCATCGCAGAGCATTGTTTTACATGCATTAAAAGATCCTGCTCACGATGCACAGAAAAAAGAACTTAGAGCTATGCTTCAGCGCCGTTATGATGCAGTTAGAAAATTTGTTAATACACACACTTCTTCTGTACTTACACCACTTCCTTTCAACTCTGGTTATTTCATGAGTTTCGAAGTAAAAACAGGAAATGCAGAAGATATTAGAAAGAAACTTCTAAGTGAAAAGAGCATTGGTATTATTCAGATTGATGCAAACACTTTACGCGTTGCTTTCTCAAGTATTGATGAAGATAAGATTGAAGAAGTTTATTCTGCTATATATAATATAGCAGAGGCTATGTAATTCGTGAAAATAAACTTTAAATCTATAACAGCAAAAATTCTTACAGCTTGTCTTATAACAATTCCTTTGTTTGTTTCCTGCAAAGAAGAGAAATCAAACAAACTTGTTATCTGGACAAGCTGTAGTGAATTTGCACAGTATATCGAACTTTTTAACAGTACCCATCCAAACAGTCAACCTATTCTTGTTTATAAAGAAAATCCTGCTTTAAATCTTCCTCCTGCAAATGATGAAGAAACTCCTGATATTATAGTAGGACCATGGCTAAAATCAGATAAATTAAAATCTTACTTTAAACCAGTGAACTATCTTTTTGAAAGAAAAAATCTTTCGTCAGATCTTTTTTATCCACAGTTACTGGAAAGTGGAAAAGTAAAAAATACTCAGTATCTTTTGCCGGTAAGTTTTAATCTTCCAACCATTATTTTCTCAGACGAAAACAAAGAATACATAACCGACAATTATACACTTACCATAGAACAACTTAGAACTATTGCCAGCACATATAATGAAACAACAAAATCTGGTTCATACAAAAAAATGGGCTTTGTTCCTTCCCGATATGATGATTTCCTTTATCTTACTACAAAATTAAATAATGTAGATTTCCATCAGGAAAAAGATTCTGTTGTTCATAACGATGCAAATCTTAAAAACACAATTACATTTTTAAAAGACTGGATTAATACAGAAAACACTTCTTACACAACAGAAACCGACTTTGCCTATAAATATCTGTTTATGCCAGATTACAGACAGGTAACTTCAGACAGAACACTTTTTTCTTATACAACCAGCAGCAAGCTTTTTAAGATTCTTCACGAACAAGACTTAAATATAGACTACCGCTGGATTTCTAACGGTCAGACAATTCCTTTGGAAGATGATTTTATGACTTTAGGAATTTATAAAAAATGCCAGAATCAACCTGCTGCTTCAGAATTTATCAGCTGGTTTTTCCGCCCAGAAACACAGGATGCAATTTTAGACAGAAAAATTAAATTGCACTTAAATACAGAAAGTTTTGGAATTGCAGGAGGCTTTTCTTCTGTAAAAGAAGTAACCGAAAACATCATACCAATTTATTACACTCAGCTTCTTTCTAATCTTCCTCCAGAACAGATGCTTGGAACTTCACCACAGGTTCCTGCCCGCTGGGAAAGCTATAAAACAATTGTTATTGAACCATATATTAGAGCCGTAATTTCTTCAGATCAAGATGAAGTTTCTATTTCTATAGAAGAGTTAGAAAAAGAATGGCTCAAAAAAGTATTCGATTAATTTTTATATAAAAAACAAATTACACTAAATCAAAATCTCAATTTACATAAAAAAAGGACTTACACCAAAAATGATGTAAGTCCTTTTCGTTTAATCAGCGATTAACTTATTTTGAAAGACGAGCTTCGAGGTCATCCAAAATAGCAGATAATTCTGATGGTAAGTGTTTACCGAATTTTGGATAGTGGTTTTCACGAACGTCTTTAACTTCTTTCAACCAACCTTCTGTATCAACTTTAAGGATTTCTGGAAGAGTTTTCTTGTAGTTGTCAGAAAGACCTTCTGTGTTCAATGCACCTTCAGCTGGCATAAGACCAATTGGAGTATCAACAGCATTGTCAACACCATTACAACGATCGAAAATCCAAGCAAGTACACGTGAGTTATCACCGTATCCTGGCCACATGAATCCACCTGGAAGATCAG
>JAKSTH010000071.1 GCA_024402655.1 Treponema sp.
TTATCCTGCTGGAAAAGTTCCCAGTTAGAATCTTCTTCATTATTTATCATGTCTATTACAATGTTTGTATCTAAAAGAATCATATTAAACTGGCACCTCTCAATTCTTCGATGTATGAGGAATCTATTTGAACGCTGCCGATTTGGGAGAAGAAATCATTTTTATTGAAAGTGGCAGATTTATTATAACCTGTGGTAACGGATGTTGCTTCTGATGCTTTTAGAGAATTGAGCTGTTCCTGCAAGTTACTGATTGTATTCTGAAGTGTTGAAAGAATTTGTGCAAATTGAGTAATCATATTAGGAGACATTGCAGCATTTTCTGAAAAACTATAGGAAGGTGTAGGACTAGCAAATTCATAACTATAAAAATGGGTGGAAGAGTTATTATAGAATACATTTTTATGTTCAGAATTAAGTTCGTTGTCTATTAAAGTTTTGTAAGGTACTTTATAGATTTTTGCCAGTTTGCGGACAATTTCTACAGAAGGTTCAACTTCCCCAGATTCGTATTTCATATAGGAAAGACGGGAAATACCAAGAATCTTAGCCAGTAAATCTTGAGAATAACGATTTTCTGTTCTGAGTTTTTTAAGTGTTTCTTTCATACATATAAAATAACAATGATTATTTTAAAAGTCAAGTTAACTATATAAAATTGGTTAATAAATGTATACATAATATATTATATCAAAATCTTCAGAAAGACAGTAAAATTATATTTACATTTCTTTCAAGCTCAAATCTAATTGACATTTTTATTAAAACGGAAGAACAGGATTCAAAGGAGATGTAAAAATCCTATTTATAAAAATCGTGATTTCATTTATACTATAAATATGTTCAACTCAATCACAGGAATTATAACAGGTAAATTTCCAAAACAGGTCTTTATAGAAAATAATGGCATTGAATGGGATATTTGTGTACCTGATTCAAATCTGGATATGCTGGGTGTAGTAGGAAGTGAAGCAAAGGTTTATACATGGCTTCATCATACTGACCAGTTAATGTGTCTTTATGGATTTGCCAATGCTGATGAACGATCAATTTTTCTTGATTTATTAAAAGTTGATGGTGTTGGTCCAAAAGGTGCATTAAAAATCATGAGTTCAGTTTCCAGCGGCAGACTTATGGAAGTTCTGGAAAATGGCGATATGGAAATGCTGGAAAAAATTCCTGGTGTTGGTAAAAAAACTGCAGGTAAAATGATGCTTACTCTTAAAGGTAAACTGAAAATTACTGAAAGTGCCGGTACTGTTGTTAGAGTTGCAGCAGCAAGTCCTTATGCAGATGTGATTGCTTCTTTGGCAAGTATGGGTTATGACAAGAGGGATGTGGAACAGAAAGTTGCTATGATGGTAGAAGAACTTTCTAAAGATTCTTCTTTTGCCGGAAAATCTCAGAAAGAAAGAGAAGATATTTTGTTTAGAAAAGCCATTGTTTCTTTGGCATAAAAATAGATTATGGAAGATTTAGAAAATACTGATTTTAGTGCAATTGTTCGTGCTGATTTAAAAGACTCTTACGAAGATAATGATACGCTTCGTCCTCAGCTTCTTAACGACTTTTTGGGACAGGAAGGAATTAAAAAGAATTTAAAAACTTTTATTGAAGCTGCTAAACAACGCCAGGAACCTTTAGACCATCTTCTTTTAATTGGACCTCCAGGATTGGGAAAAACAACCTTGGCTCAAATTACAGCTCACGAATTGGGAGTTGATTTTAAAGTAACATCGGCTCCTGCTTTAGACAAACCTAAAGATTTAGCTGGAATTCTTTCTACAATTACAGAACGCACTGTATTTTTTATTGACGAAATTCATCGTCTTAAGCCTGCCATTGAAGAAATGCTTTACATTGCAATGGAAGATTTTGAATTGGACTGGATTATTGGACAAGGTGCTGCAGCTCGTACTGTTCGTATTCCAATTCCACCTTTTACTTTGGTGGGAGCTACAACAAAAGCTGGTAGTGTAAGTTCACCTTTGCGTTCTCGTTTTGGTTTTATTCCTCGTTTTGAATTTTATACTCAGGAAGAACTGGCAAGTATTATCCGTCGTTCAGCTGGTATTTTAGAAGTTGGTATTGAAGATGATGCTGCATTGCTTCTTGCAAAATGCTGCCGTGGAACTCCTCGTGTAGCAAATAGAGTTTTAAGAAGAATGCGAGACTTTGCTCAGGTTGAAGGAAGCAATGTAATTACAGTCGATATTGTAGATAATGGCTTAAAGCGTCTGGAAATAGATGAACTTGGTCTTGAAAAATACGACCGGGAAATTTTATTAAGCATCATAAACAATTTTGGTGGAGGCCCAGTTGGTGCAGAAACTTTGGCCATCAGTATTGGCGAAAGCATGGACACTTTGGAAGACTACTACGAACCATATTTGATTCAATGCGGACTTTTGCAGCGCACTCCTAGGGGAAGAATTGTAACTGCTAAAGCCTATGAGCATTTGGGGTTGAAATATGGTGATAATAGTAACGGTCAAGGGGCATTATTCTAAGAAAATTAAAAACAGATGTTTGTATAAATGTTTGTTTATAAAATATGAAGCGAAGGGCAGATGCAGTCATTCGCTGTGGGGTTTGATAAAAGGAAGTATATGAAAACATCTGATTTTAATTTTGATTTACCAGAAGAACTTATAGCTCAGCATCCTAGTGGAGTACGCGGGCAGGATAAATTAATGCTTTTGAACCGGGAAACTGGTGAAGTAGAACATCATATGATGGATGATTTACCTGATTTGATTCCACAGAATGCGCTTATGATTTTTAATAATTCCCGTGTTCGTCGTGCCAGAGTTTATGGTATAAAAGAAACTACTGGTCGTGAACAGGAATTTATGTTTTTAAACACAATCGACAAAGAATGTACTGTCTGGAATACTATGGTAAAAAATGCCAAAAAGCAGAAGCCTGGTATGCATTATAAATTTCCTGATGGAACTATTGGAACTATTATTGATGTTCCTGGAAATGCCGGTACAGAATTCCGTGCTCTTAAATTTGATTTTGCCATTGATGAAGACTGGTTTGAACGAAATGGTCACATTCCACTTCCTCCATATATCCGTCGTGAAGATGATGATACGGACAGTGAACGATATCAGAATGTTTATGCAGATCAAACTGGTTCTGCTGCCTGTCCAACTGCCGGCTTGCATTTTACAGAAGATATGCTTAAACGACTTGATGAAAAGGGGATTGAACGCTGTTTTGTAACTCTTCATGTAGGACTTGGAACTTTTCTTCCTGTTCGTGAAGATGAAATTGAAAATCACAAAATGCATGAAGAATGGTATACAATTCCTGTAGAAACTGCTCGTAAAATTAATGAAGCAAAAAAAGCAGGGCGTCCAATTCTTGCAGTTGGTACTACTTCTGTAAGAACATTAGAAAGTGCTGCAAAAAAAATTATTGATGAAGGTGGAGTTCCTGGAAATAATGATGAATGGGTTAGAGCAGGAACAACCTCAACTTCAATTTTCATGTACCCTGGTTATAAATTTAATGTTGTAGATAAAATGTTTACAAACTTTCACACCCCAGAAAGTACATTAATTATGTTAGTAAGTGCCTTTGCCGGTAAAGATAACATCATGACCGCCTATAAAAAAGCAGTAGAAAATCGATATAGATTCTTTAGTTACGGTGATTGTATGCTTATACGCTAGTTTGCGAAGCAAACTAGGTAAGCAGCTTTGCTGCGACAGACTGCATGTTCATACGCTAGTTTGCGAAGCAAACTAGGTAAGCTGCTCAAAACTGTATCGGCACAGGTTTAAGAACTGTTGGCGAACTACATCACTAATCATCTGGTCAATAGACGCTTTCTGGAATTCAAGATCCACCTGCTGCTGAATATTTTCCACATCCTTATGAGTTAGTGGCAGTTTATGGCCGATTAATGCGTTTTCCAAAGATTTACTTTTAAATGTAAAAGGACCTGCAAAAGCAAGGCTTACATCTGTAATGGCATTGCGCTCTGTACTTACAAGGAATGCAAAACTTGCAGAAAGCTCTGTAATAGAATCTTCTGGTCCAACACGGCGAAAAATCGATAAATCTGAATCTGCAACAGGGATTCTGATATTTGTTAAAACAAATCCTTCTGGAATTTTCTTAAAATTCTGAATTGGTTCAATTTTAGTTTCTGACTGGCTTTTAAAAACAAGTCTTGCTTCCAATGCCATAAGTGGAGCAAAAAGGGTTCTTTTATGACCTTCTGCACAAATATTACCGCCAATTGTAGCAATATTTCTAATCATAGGATTTGCAATACAGTTTAAAGCTTCATATATAACTTGTGGAAGGTGATTTTGTCCAACATTCAATAATTGAGAAAGTGTAACAGCCGGACCAACATCCAGAAAGCGTTCATGTCTTGTTATTTGTGAAAGCTCTTTAATACCAAAGGTTGAAATAGTTTTATCTGGCAGTTCTTCTATACTTGTGCATCCACCTACAACCTGTAATCCTTGAGTAACTTTTTTCTGATATATTAATTCTGCTGTATTCTTTGCTAATAAAACTGATTTCATTTTATTTTCCGTTTACTAATTTTGTTTTTTTATATTTTCTAAGAGCAGAGTCATAACCATTATTATTAATTTCTATAGCCCAAATAATACCGTTTGTTAAAGTCTGTAAATCTGTACAGCAAGGAGAAAGATTTTTTATCTGATCAGAAATTTCTTTTCGAGTAAGTACCTTGTTCATTTTTAAAATCTGATACGCTGTAAATATTTTTCCGGCATTACAATATCCGCAAAGTTTTATTCCTGCCAGTTCAAAGCCCTGTGTAATAGATGTATATTCTTTAGTACCTGCAAAATAATCTAAAGTAACAATGTCACCATCTTTTAAAATACCTACCGGAATTCTGCAGGATGCAACAGGAGTGTCATTTAATAAAATTGTACAGGCTCCACAATATCCTTTATTACAGCCGCATTTTACAGAAGCAAATGCCTGTTTTCTTAAAACAGACATAAGAGATTCTTCCGGGCGAACTTCCAGAATAGTTTTCATTCCATTCAAAGTAAGAGGTACATTCATTATTTATTTCCTCCTTCATCATTTACCTCTTTAACCATCTGTTTTTTAGCTTCCTGTTCCTTTGTTAAAGTATAAATAAGATTTTCTGAGAAAGGAACTTTTGTAAGCTGAGTGTCTAAGGCAAGTGACATGGCTGTAGAAAAGGCTGCCGGCAGAGTATTGTGAACTAAATCTCCCAACTGTCCTGATTTTCCTGTAGATTCAATAAAATCAATGGAATAATTATCACAAGGAATAGAGCGGCCTTCTACCAGGCGGGACAATTCCTGCTGAATTTCCAGACGAATTGTTCTTAAGGCTGCCGCTTTATCTAAAATTTCTCCACAATTTATGGTTATCCAAATACCTTTAATTTTTTCACTGAATGTATATGAATCAAGTTCAACTTCAACAACTGTAGAGGCAAACGAACTGGTTCCAAAAGGATTCCCTGAAAACTTTTCTTTGTTCCAGCTGTTTTTAGTACCAGTTCCAAGTTTTTTTGCAGAAGAAATTGGCAGAGGCTGACGGAATCTTTTTTTCTGAATATCCTGACAGCATTTTTTTAAAATTTCATTTACTGTACTAATAGAACTGAAAGTGTCTTCTGGTGATGTAGGAATATTTTCTAGAGTATATTCAGAACTGATTATTACATTTTCCTTTTTAATATCCATTACTTCCATTACTGTGTTTTTCCAGATTTCGGCAATGGTTGAAGAAGGAGTCATGCTTTGAATAACTACTTTATTATCTTTTGTAAGTGTTACTTCAATTTTTGGATCATAAGAAAAACAGCTTTCACCAAAATACGAAGAAATATTATAAGCACTGGAAACACCAATTCCTCTTAAAGGAAGTCCAAAGAATGGTGTACTGTCTTTTTCTACACGGTCAATTGCATCCATGTGGTAAGATGCATATTTTCTGTTAAAATCGCTGCGTTTAATAACATTTTCAAAAGTTTCCTGATAGTCATCAAAATACAGATGAAATGGAAAGTCTGTTTTTTCAACTTCTGTATTTACTTTTCTTATGTCATCAGGGAACAGATTTGTTGTATTACTGATTTTCTGGATTTGATTTTCAATTGCAAAAAAAGCCTGAGATTCAAGATTTTTAATGCCAATAGAAGTTGGAGGATTTTTTGATGTATGACACTTTGTAATGATTCTTACATTTTCCGGCTTATAATAGTTGCAGGCTGAAATTGTAAGACGGTCTGTAATTTCCTGTGCAAATGGGTTAAAAGAACCGGCGTCAATATCAATATGAATGTCCATGGCTTTGATTTTGCCGTTTTTTGTAACTGCTGTTTTATAATTGAATTTAGTCTGCACTCCTAAAGTGTTGAACTTATCCTGTTCATCCTGACTCAGAACCAATTTTACAGGTTTTTTAGTAAGGAAAGAGGCAAGTGCGACCTGTGCACAAATTTGGGTAGTTCTCCATAAACCTCTTGAACCAATTCCTGTTGATTTTGTTTTATGAATATAAATATTTTCTTCTGGAATAGAAAGAGTCTGGGCAAGAGTTTTTAATATAAGGTAAGTCCACTTAATTGGTGCAAAAATATGAAGTTTTTTTCCTTCCATGTAACAAAAGGCACCGGCTGTTTCCTGCCATGAAGGAACTGGCAATTGCAAAGTCCATTCTTCGCTGGTAACAAAATCTGCTTTTGCAAAAAGTTTTTTTTCTGCCTGTTCTGCGCTGTATCTTTTCCAAGCCCCTGTTTTTACTGTTCTTGAAGCTAGAATTGTTTCAGTATTTTCTTCTACGTGAGTTTTATCAATTACAGTATTTAAAGAAGGCATTTCATTAAGCTGAGAAACAAAGTTTGTTAAATCAGTTGTAGAAACTTCTTCATCTGTAGAATTATTTTCATTCATTTTTTCAGAATTTTTTTTCTGAACTTTTATAACATTATTAAAGGCATCTTCCAGGTCTTCAATATCAAAGTTGATATTAACCTGATGTGCCAGTTCTTCAAGCACATATTCATCTGGACCTACAAGAATACCAAGTGGTTCCCCTGCGTATGAGATTTGTCCAAAACCGAAAATTTTTGTTTCGTGACTGTTGATTTCTATGTGTTTAATTCCTGGAAAATCTTCTGCAGTAAAAAGAAAATAGCCTTCTGGCAGATTACTAATAGAAATGCTTTTTAGCTTTCCAGAAGGAGCCGGGCTTCTTATAAGAAGACTGTACAGCATTCCTTCTTTATAGTTATCGCTATAAAAACCTTTTGAGTCTAAAGATCGTACATGTTTTCCAGGTTCTTTTGTACTAGGCATGATTTTCCATTCCTATTTTTTTGACTGTTTCTATAACATAATCAACCTGGCATTGTGGCATGTCCGGATACAATGGAATAGAAATTGTCTGTGAATACTGAGTTTCTGCATTAGGATAATTTTCTGCAGTAAAATCCGGATAAAGTTCTTTCCAGTAAGTAAAGTGGAATATTGGAATAAAGTGTACAGAAATTCCAAGTCCTTCTGTCTGCATTTTTTTTGCAAATTCTTCTCTGGAAATGGTAAGCTTTTCAGGATTTATTCGCATTAAATATAAATGCCATGAATTTCCTTCTCCATCTGGTGGAAGCTTTATAAAATCCAGTTTTGAAAAAGCTTTATTATACTGTTCCACAATTGCTTTTCTTTGTTCGTAAAATAAAACGGCTCTTTCTACCTGGCAGCAGCCAAGGGCTGAAAGAATATCTGGAAGATTGAATTTATATCCTGGTGCAACAATATCGTATTCCCAGCTGGCTCGGGCAGAAGTGTAGCGGTCCCATGTAGTACGGTCCATACCATGCATTCTCATTGTTGTCATTCGTTTTGCAAGTTCAGGATCTTTTGTACAAACCATGCCGCCTTCTGCAGTAGTAATTGTCTTTGTTACATAAAAAGAAAAGACTCCTGCGTCTCCAATTGTTCCAGCGTATCCCAGTTTAGTTGGAGAAGGAAAAGAGTGGGCTGCATCTTCAATAACATAAATCTTATTTTCAGGGGTGCTGTATTTTTTTGCCAGTTGTAAAATGCGTTCCATATTACAAATGTTTCCAGCAATGTGAACTGGAACAATTGCTTTTACTTTATGTCCGTTTTCCGAATCTTTTTTTAAGATTTCTTCTATTTTATCTGGATCAATACTGTAAGTGTCTTTTTCTACATCTGCAAAATAAACATCTGCATTTAAGTGACGGGCACAGGTTGCTGTAGAAACAAAGGTATATGGGGTAGTAATTACTGCAGTTCCCTGTTTTACACCACAAGCTTCCATAGCAAGAATCATTCCTGAGGTATTGGAATTAACTGCAAGACTTATGACTTTATCACCACCAACAGCCTGGGAAAACTTTTTTTCAAATTCTAAAGTCTTTTTTCCTGTGGTAAGCCATCCGGAACGAAGTACTTCCAGAACTGCATCTTCTTCTGCTTTTGTAATTGCTGCTTTATGAAATGGAACTTTAATTTCTGCCATAATTCCCTCTAAATTATTCTGATATAAATTCTTTTATAAAATGTCAGTTCGTTTTTGTCCGTCAGTTTTTATTTCTTCATAAAAATCTTTTAGAGATTTACAGTCTTCACAAAGAATTTCAACAAGTTTTGTTTTATTTCTAAAATCTTTTTCTTTGCCTTCTGTATAAAAACAGATAGGATAAAGCTTTTCAAGTAAATCCGAAAGTCGTTTAGAATCGTATTCTTTGTTTTCCAGCTGAAGAATTTTTTCATACTGAGTTTTTTCAGGATTTTCTTCTTTAAGCCATAAAGGTTCTATAAGTCTTTCACCTTTTCTAGCCCCAACAATTTTAATTTCAATATCTTTGTATGGTTCCAGACCAGAAAATTTAATGATTTGTTTTGCAAGATCAATAATTTTTATAGGTTCACCCATATCAAGAAGATAAGATTTTCCATTTATACCAACGCCACCAGTCTGTAAAACAAGAGAACAGGCTTCTGGAATTGTCATAAAAAAGCGTTCCATGTTTTCGTCAGTTACTGTTAAAGGACCTCCAGTTGCAATCTGATTCTGGAATAATGGAAGAATTGAACCACGGCTGCCTAAAACATTTCCAAAGCGGACAAACATAAAGGCCTGATTTTCTTTTGTTTTTTTAGCAGCATCAAGTACAAGTTTTTCACAAAGCATTTTTGAATCGCCGTAAACGCTTACTGGTGCTACAGCTTTATCAGTGGAAATCAAAACAAATCTGTCTACATTGTATTTAAGACTGGCATCTAAAAGATTTTTAGTACCAAATACATTATTTTCTATTGCCGCAACCTGATTTTCTTCCATCATTGGAACATGTTTATATGCGGCGCAGTGGAAAATTACATTACATTTTGTATTTTTAATAATGTAATCCACATATTCTTTATCACGCATATCACCAATAATTGGGACTACAGTTGCTTTTTCTCCAACACCTTCTGTCTGTAAAACTTTTAGTTCCCTATAAATCTGACATATAGAATTTTCCCCATGGCCAAAAAGATACAATCGTTCTGCACCACCAGAAAGTAACTGACGGGCTAATTCTGAACCAATAGAACCACCTGCACCTGTTATTAAAACTCGTTTGCCACGAAGATACGAAAGACTTTTTTTAAGGGAAATTGTAATAGGAGTTCTGCCAAGAATATCTAAAGGATCAATTTCTCGGGTCTGTACAAGGTGACCGCTTCCTTCTATAACCTGGCTTATTCCTGGAAGAATTTTAATATGACTAAAACCATTAGATTTAAGAGTTTCGTAAATTTCTTTGATTCGTTCTGTTGGGGCAGAAGGAATTGCAATAATAGCTTCATCGTAATCAGAATTATTTAAAATGGAAGCTACAGAACTGATTGGTCCTAAAACTGGAACGCCTTCAATAGTAGTTCCTATTAATTCCTTATCATCATCAAGAAAAGCATTTACTTTTCCAAAAATTTTCTTGCGTTTAATATCATCTGCAATAGTCTGACCGGCGAAACCAGCCCCAATGATGTAAATTCTTTTGTCCATAATTTTTCCCAACCAATGTATATTTTACCATATATAAAGTGTTTTATCAAAGAGAGAATATTTAACAAAAAATACTAAACCCAAACCTTTTAATTTCCGATTAAATAATGAAAACCAAAAGGTTTAAATAATATGGGGTGCATTATGGGGAAAAATAAAACCTTATTTTTAATTGTAGTTCTTTTATTAAGTTGTGCTTGTTGTTTTGCAAAGCAGGTTTCTTTTCAGATTGTTCAGCATGATGACAGAAGTGAAAAAGTTTCTGAACAGTCTTATGTAGTTGAAGACAAACTTTTAGATGAATTTTTTAATTACGGATTCATTGTTACAAATTCTGCCGCAGCAGTTTCTAATTCCGAAGCACAGGATGAAGCTTTACTTTGCTCTGGTATTGATGATGCAATTGAAGGTTCATCAGATTTCTTTGTTCAGATTAAACTTTATTACGAAAGAATTGGTAGTTCTCAGTTAGTTTGCCTTAGAAAAATTGACTGGATTATTACAAATGTTAACAGTGGAAAAACTGTAACATCAAAAACATTTGCTGTAGAAAAAGACTATCTTACAAATGATGATTTAATAAGACTTTCTGGAAAATTAAGCGCTGATATTTATAAATCTCTTAAGGCATAAGGATGGGTAGGGATATGAAGAACAAGTTTTTTAAGAGTATTTCAAAAATTATTACAATTTTAGCCGGATGTTTAGTACTTGCATCTTTTAGTCCTTCTTTAGACGGAAGAGCTATTGTTGTTGATGAAGGTGTATTCCCAGCCGGATTGTTTGCTAAAACTGTTGGTTATTTGCCAGGAGATATTATTAGTGTAACAAATATTTCTGGTGATGCTACAATTGACATTCTTGTAATTGGTGCCCTTGATCCTTCTGAAGGTGTTGCAATTATGCTTTCCCCTGAAGCAGCACTTGCTATTGGAATGGATAAAAATGCCAACAATATTGTAAAAATCACAAAAAGAAGTAATCAGGATGAAAGAGTATATGGTTCTGCTGTAATTGCCCGTCAGGACGGAACTGTAAGTAAACCTCTTGTAACTGTTACAGATAATGAAACTCCAGCTAAAGAAGAATCTTTTGCAGAAACAGAACCTGTTACAGAAATTGTTGAAACAGTTACTGAACCTGTAGAAGTTGAAGAAACAGTTGAAGAAGTTATTGAAGAAGAAACAGAAGACGAATCTGATGATGTTCCTGAAGAAGTAGAACAGCCTGCAGATGAAGTTGTTGCTCTTGAACCAGAAGATGAAATTGTTGAAGAGTATGTTCCTGATGAAGAATATGTACCAGATGAAGAATATATTCCTGATGATGATTACAATGATTATGAAGAAGACTATGTAGAAGAAACTGAAGAAGCAGAAGATGACTTGGAAGATTCTGCAGAAGAAGTTGAAGAAGATGTAGTTGAAGAAGAAGTTCCTGAAGAAGAAATTGCAGAAGAAGCATATGAAGAAGAATATCTTCCAGAAGAAGATGATATTCCTGAAGAAGAATATATTGAAGAAGAACCAGAAGAATGGGTTAGTGATGAAGTAGTTGAAGAAACTGAACCTGAATATTCTGAAGGTGTAATTCAGGAAGAA
>JAKSTH010000072.1 GCA_024402655.1 Treponema sp.
CTCTTAATTTCATATCTATATATAATAAATGGAAAACATCAAAAATGCAACTTTTTACGCAACCCAGCATATATTCCAAGGCCGCCTAAAACAGCAATTGTCTTGTCTATAAGATTAACTGGCAGACGAGCAAGAAAAGCACTGATTTGAAGTCCAATATTTTGCGCAACAAGGTTATAAGTAATAAAAAGAATTGTAGTATCTTCCACATAATTAGCATCTTCTGTAAAAAAGAAATAATATATGAGAGATCCTTCCATACTAATTATTACTGTAGAAACAAAAATTAAAAGAAATATCCTGATCCAATTATAATTTTCTTTCTTACAAAGGAGCCATCTGGTTAATAAAGTACCTGTAATACAACATATTACATATAAAAATCGAGACGAATAATCCATGTAAATAATTGTATTTAATATAGAATGAATTACACTTGAAATAATTCCGCATGGAAGTCCAAAAAAACTTGCAGCAAAAATAAAAACCATATCCATAAATAATGGTATATGAAGAATCTGTGTACATAAAACAGAGAAAAAAAAGTTCAGCACACCAAAGACAAGTCCAATCAAAATCTGAAGTTTAACACTATATTTTGGAAAATTCATTATATTCCTCCAAATTTATTAAGCAATTCCTTTTTACTTGGAACACCGAGTTTTGAAAGAATCCTTGTCATATAATTGTCTACTGCTCTTGTTGTAATGCACATTAAATCTGCAATCTGTTCTTCACTTTTATTCTGAAAAAACAGTCCTACAAGTTCTTTCTCTCTTTTTGTAAGACTCTGAAACAGATTTGTATAGATAACATAATCTGAAGTCAAACTTTCTTCCATAAAGAAAATGCCTTTATCTGCCATTTTCATAGCTTTTAGCAAAATACTAAAATCCGCATTTTTAGAAACATAACCTACTGCTCCAGCAGAAACTGCCTGTTCTACAATCCCAGCTCCTCTGAACATAGAATAACATATGCAGTAAACATAAGAATAATTTTCATTTATAAAACGGATTAACTCCAATCCGCTTTCCTGCCCAAGATTTACATCCACAATACACAAAAGGGGCTCATGATCGAAGTTTTTACAAAAATCTGAAAGAAATTCTTTTGTTTCACTTACCGATGAAAATGTTCCGGCACATTCAAAAGTGCTTTTTTCCTGAATAATTTTGCTTACACCCTGACGAACAAGGTTATGATCTTCTATCATTATAAACTTCATTTTTTAATCCTTATTTGAACTTCTGTACCTTCCCCTTCTTCTGAAAAATACTTTATTGTTCCATTAATTTCATTTAATCGCAATTTAATATTGTTCAGGCCAAAATGCATATCATTAACATTTACCCTTATTTTGGAATTCAGTTTTTCCAGCATTTGAGCCGAAATGCCTTTACCGTCATCAGAAACAAATAACACAAGACCTTCCTGCATTTTATCTGTAGCAACAGGATTTCTGATTAAAACCGTTACTTCGTGAGCCTGACTATGTTTTTCAATATTATTTAACAGTTCAGAAATAATTCTTAAAATATGATGAAATGTATTTTGAGAATAAGGAGCAAAATCTACATCAGAAGTGATTATGAGAGATGTTATGATGCCCGATCGTTTTTGAAATGCGTTAATCAGATTTTTTAGAATTGCCTTAAAGTTAGAACTATCAATATCTATAGAAGAAAGTGTATAACAAGCATTGCGAATATTTTCTATACATTCGCTCTGGTTGTCTTTTATTTCTGTTGAAAGTTGATTATCCGAAATTTTTTCTGCAAGAATCGAAACATAACGCATTTGCTGAGCTACAGAATCGTGAAGTTCCAGAGCAATCCTACGGCGTTCCTCTTCCTGTGCCTGATTTGTTGCTTTAAGAATTTTTTCAATTTCATTTTTTCTGGCATATGTAAACTGATAAAAAAATAAAAGTGCCATGATTGCAAGAATTAGAACAGTCATAATAACAATAAGTCGCACAGAAATTGCATCACTTTTTTGATAAATCAATTCTTTTGAAACATAAAAATCTGTCATTAAACGGGAAAGACTTTCCATATCGTTTTTTTCACAGGCAGATTTCATTGCTGTCAGTTTCTGCTCAATTTCAAAAACATCATTTACAGCAGAATATTTGTTAGATTTTTTCTGATTTTCCAGCTGCAACAAAAAAGCCTTCTTGCAGTTTATAATAGTCTGTTCATCTTGTCTCGTTTGAATTACTTTATCCAGATTTTGCCAGGCATCATATAGATTTATATCAGTATTATTTTCAATATCCTTTTTTGTAATATAGTCAGATTTTTTTATATTTGATTCTTTTTTGTCCATAGAGGGCTGTGGGAAAAAAGAATGAGAAATCAAAATCAATAAAAACACAAAAACTACTTTTTTCACAATGAAAGTATACCACAGGAAAAGGATGAAAATCATAAACTTATGATGATTTTATTCACCAGTTTTTGATTAACTTTTGCTCACTACAAAGAAAAAGTATCAATTTATAATCTAATTATCATAAAAAATAGTAGGAGAAAACTTATGAAAAAATTATTTGGAATTGTAGCCGCTGCTGCAATGGTTTTATTGGCTTGCGTATTTACAGGATGTGCGCATGAATATACTGGAAATTATTATAACACAGAGTTTGTAACAGGAATTACACCTACAGAATTTGAAAATGATTTCGAACCCATAGAATATCTTGAAGATTTGTATGCATATAAAGAAACTTGGAAATCTAAACCAGGTTATGAAAAAAAAGAAAATCTAACTTCCTCTGAGCTCTACGATTACATTGATCCCATGGCAAATTGGAAACTCGGTACTAAAGGTGTAATTGATTACTGCGATAAAAACACTTACTATTTAGGTTCAATTAACTGTAACGATGGTGAGAGTTACAATCTTTTGTATATTGAAATAGTTAAATAATTCTTTTTATTACCACTTCTTTTACCTGTGCTACGGTTTTATCATTAGTAACAAAAACCATATCTTTAATGATAGCCGTAGCACAAAGCCAGAGTTTTAAATCTTCGAGCTGATTATATTTTGTTCTTAATTTTCCATATTCTACAGCAATCCGTTCATCAACATTGATAATATGAAGAAGATGACAAAAATCATTAGCAATATCAATCACACTGTCATAATCAGACTTTGCTGATTTATAATTTAAAACCATGTGATTCAATTCTCCAACAGTTAGAACTGAAACATATTTGTTATCTGTGTTATCAAAAAATTCAAACAATTCTGTTTTTCCGTTGAAAAAATCAACTATAACATCTGCATCAATAAGAAAATTCATACTTAATCCTTTTTAAACACATTAAAAAATACTTTTGTAGTTTTTCTACTGGCAGCAGCTAGTATTCTGTCTGCTCGTTCATCCTGAGATTCGTGTATCATGTCGATCATTTCCTGCATGGAAATATTTTTCAATTTTGAATTTACTGTTGAACTGTATTTTGCCAGTTGTGTAAACGGAGATTCTTTTTGACTTTCCTCTTTACATGATTCTGAATCAAATTCAAAGTCATAAGGTACGACTTTAAATCTTGTACCATCAGAACGGGTTATAAAGGCCATTCCATCTTTTTTTGCAGAATCTAAAAATGAAGAAAAATTTTGTCTAGCCTGAGAATAAGTCATTACAAGCATTTTATACCTCTCTTTTTTGCAATTGAAATCAATCCTTCATCATAAGATAAAATGGGACATCTATTTCTGATAGCACAATCTAAATAATACATATCATAGGCATAATGATGTTCTTCTGCAGAAAGGCTTAGAGAGTTTTCAAAATCTACCTCAATTAATGTTACAGGTAATACTTTGAATAACTCATAACAATGAATCGCAGCATCAAATGTCATTAACCCTCTTTTAAGCCATTTTGAAAGAGAATTTCCAACTTCATAAGGAAGACATTCAGCCGACAGCAATTCATATCCGTTTGATTTTTCCATAACCTCGTTTGCTGTTTCTTCTTGTTTAATCACCGCCATAATGCAGGATGCATCGATAATCAATTGCTTTTTTCTCATATTATTATTGTACAATTGTACATTCTAGAAGTCAATATATAAACAAAGGTTATTATTTGCAGTGAAAAAAATCACTAGTTTTTGATTAACTTACACACACTACAAGACACATTTTTTCTTTTACAATTATTTTTATAAAAAATTATTAAGGACTAACAAAATGAAAAAGAAAATTATTTTCACTCTTATTATACTTTTACTATTCAGCTTATTTTCCTGCACAGATCCTTCTATGGGAATACAGCCTAAACAATCTGAAATGATATTAAAATATAACGAATGGGGAACAGCTGCATATTCTTATTTCCAGACTGACAGTCTTATTTTTTCTGAAAAATTTAATGGAACTTTATCTACAGATGGAAAATCCCTTACTTACAGCTGGAGCGGTAAAAGTAACAGAGATGTTAAAAATCTTTATCTGATAATCTCTGATATTGAATACTACTATGACGAAGGTGTTGAAAAAAATATAGGAAATAGAAGAGAAAGATGGTCTCACCTTCTAAATGAAGAACACAGAGCAACACCGGTAAAAACAGATATTAAAGCAAATACCGAATTTCAGCTTTCGGGAACCATTTCTTTGGATAAAATGCCTGTTTTAGAAGCCAATCATGTTATTGGAGTATTTCTAGCTTGTGGTGCAGATGATGCAGATGGTCCTGTTCACTTGTATTTTACAGAGGAAGAAGATACTGCTGAATATAATTCATATATGACAGAAAAAGGAAATGCCATTATGAATAGAGGTATTACAATTTCTGATTCAGATAAAGGAACGCTCTCTATTTCAGGAACAGATGTAGGTTTTACATCATTACCAAAAATCAAATTAAGTGATGGTAAAATTTACGATGCTTCTAAAGAAGAAGAAAAAGCCGTGCTTCTTGAAAAAGGATATTTTGCAATTCATCTTTTGTGTGACGATTTTAATTCAGATTTTTATCTGGTTATTGGAAAGGACATTACAAATGAAAATAGTAACCTAATTGGAAACTGGGGAATTATAGGTTCTGATTTTAATAATTATTCTTTTGCAGACAAATTTAAATCAGAAACTAGAACTAATCCAGTTTTTGCAGAATGCAGTTATTTTGAATACAAAGATGAAAATAGAAACTGCTACTTCCCAATTAAAGTATTCAAAACCATAAAAAAATAAATGGAGTATATCAATGAAAAAGAAAATCATTATTACACTTGTTATGGCTTTTATGGCCACAAACATTTTTGCGTTCCAGATTGGTGGTACTCTTGGATATGAAGTTGGAGATTTAAAATCATCAGTTTATGTAAATGGCGAACCTATGATTGAAGAAAGTATCTATAATACAGCAAATTTAATGCTTCTTTTTCCTCATAAATATGGTGAAAATACAAACTGGGGTGGACGTGTAGAATCAGGTTTTATTGATATGCATTTTATGGTAAACTATGCAATTTCTTACTCATTTGATTTTAAATTATTTCAGATTACACCTTTTGCAGGGTTAGGACTTGTTCTTCCATTGGGATTTTCATCCTTCTGTGGTTGTACGGCAACAGTTCCAGTTTGGATTGGTGATGTTTACGCAGATATACGATTAAGTCAGGCTGTTGGAATGTTATATAATAACTGGGGTGGCTCAATAAACATTGGCTACATTTTCAAATTTGGTAAAGACAGAAGCTAACTGAATATAAAACATCCCTTACGACAAAATTTTGCAGATTGGTAGAACTTCCATAACTGTTTTTGAAACACAAGAGGAAAGATTTTTTGAACTGTATTCTACATCAGGAGACGCAACTGCTAATGGCTCAGGAGCTTTAACCTTATCATATGAGCAGGGAAACTTTTCTTCTGAAAATTCAAACTGCTGACCTGCAAACAGATTTTCCTGACCAAGTAGCGCATTGGGAGAAATAGCATACAATTTACAAATGGCTCTGATCACACTTAAAGAAGGCTCGGTATCCCCTCTTTCGTATTTGTTATATTGTCCAGTCTTCTACTTTTAATCCAGGGACTCTGTTAAATTCACGGGTGTTATTCGTTACAACCGTCATTTCTTCAGCGAGCCCCTGACTTGCAATCTGTAAATCATAAGGCCCAATGATTTTGCCTGCTTTTTCCAGATATGCCCTAACTTTTCCAAACACTTCTGCATGTTTTGGTGAAAAATCCAGAATCTGATTAAAGTAGGAAAAAAAAGCTAACAAAGTAAGTTTGTTTTTTTCCTTACTTTGACTTTTCGCTATTCCATACTCCAATTCTGCCAGAGTTACAGAGGAAATACAAATTTCATTAGGGTTGATTGAAGTGATTTTCTTTACAAGAGATTCTGATTTATTTTTCATTAAAAAAATGCAGATATTGGTATCTAAAATATACATTATAAAGATTCCCTTTTCTGATGATTTGGCTGCATTCTTCCATCCTGCATAAAATCGTCTGAAAATTGGCTCAAGACCTGTTCAAACCCATCCCAGTTTCGGTGTTTAGGACGTAAAACCATTGATGTTCCAATTGAAATGCATTCCATTTCTTCATTTTCTTCTTTTTGATTTGTGCTATTTTGATTGGAAAAAGAATCGATTAAATCCTGAACGATTTTTCTCTGAGAAACAGAAAGTCTTTCCATCTTATTCATATACATGCCACCAATTATGGTAGATGGATAAGTTTTTTCGAAATATGCATTTGTTCCAGCTGAATAGGATGTGAGTGGACTTGCAACAAATAATCCTTCAGAAAGATCAGAATCATCATAGGAAAATTTTTTGCCATATTTATTGTCTATGATTAAATCATATGGAACTTTATATAATTTGCTTAAACCGATTATTACTTTTACCGTGGGATCTGTTTCTCCAGATTCATATTTAATATACATGCCGCGACTGATTCCTAAATAATCAGCCACAGCAGTTTGAGACAAGCCATTTTTTTCCCGAAGAAGTTTTAATGTTTCTTTCATAGTTTTATTATACCATGAAAGAAACATTTTGTATATAATCTTAAACAAAGGATTTGTTTAATTTAATAGACAAGATTCTTTATTCCCGATTAATCTACACCATAAGAAGACCAGCTTTTTTGGCGCATAATACGCAATCCCAATGTAGAAGATGATAAACTTGTTGCTCCAGATACAGTAGTATAATCATCATAGTTAGTTTTACAGGCATCTGCTTTTGAATTATAGGCCCCACCATAAGCTTTAGTCGAAAATGTATTATAAGAAGTTCCATTTGAACATACGACAGTTCCATATAGGCGAGATGAGGTTGTGTCGTTTAAATAATAAGTTCTTATATCGTAAAAACCTGTATGATGTACAACTTCACGCAAATTACCACACATGTCCTGAAGTCCATTAAGAGTTGTTCCGTTCATACCAACATTTGATACTCCATTAGTATTATATGTTCCTTTTACATAAGTTGATCCTGCATATGGAGCCGCTGATGAACTATATCGTTCATATTTATAATTGAACTCAAGTCCGTTTGCAGCATAGAGCCATTCATAGGCATCAGGAATTCTGAAAGAACCAGTTTGACGGGCACAATAAAGTTTCTTTGTTGAAGAAAGTTCTGTGTACCAGCTCTTACCAATATTCACTATCCATCTTTTATCAGTTGGATCTGTAGGAATATATTTGTTTTCTATATATCCATTGGCATTTCCCTGATCAGAAATAAAATACTGCAATGGCAATCCTGCATCATAGTTTAATTTATCAACAAAATAGAATGCCTGAGCATTTGTAAAGACTTTTGGTCTATCAGGATAATTCCTATAATCTGAATAAGCCGTACTTTCTCTTGCTACCATATAATAGTCTTTATTTGTTATTTCATGCTTGCCCATTTCCATTGCAAAAACTCTGGTAACTTTGCTCTTATTTGATGGCTCCAGATAATCATAATAGAATTCATCATAACCACCATAATCATTGGTTCCTTTTGCAAAATCAAACCAAACTGCTTTTAACACTATAGGTTTATAATATCCCTCAGTTTTTGAATCATAATAACTGGAATTTTTTATACTAATAGTATCTCTTAAACCATATTCAGCATAAGCATTACTGTAGTTTTCTGTTCTATAACCAATAAGAATTTTATCTCCTACTTCACGGTCTATATAGAGTGTACTAGGCACACTGATTTTTCCGTCTGCCCTATCACCAAAATACCAACAGATATCAGAATATTTTGTGCTTATAGAAGAATATGACGAAGGAAGATTTTCATAGAAAATACAGCAAGGACCATCTCTATAAGAATAAACAGCATATAAATCTATATTTTCCAAAGTACAGTTTGTTATTGTATTATTTCCTTTCTGTTCAATAGTTCTTGAAGTTGCAGTTTTTGACCATCCATTAAATTTATAAACAACTTCTTCGTAAACTTCTTTTCCATTACTCCTTTTTTTATAATAATCACTAAAAGTTGTAATATAATCAATTCTAATAGACTCGCCATATTTATATGATTGAGTTCTTATTATTGTATCTTTCAAAACAGATTTACTGAGATCTGAGTAGTAATATTGATTCTGATTAGAGTGGTATTTGATTGTATAAGTCTTAGGTGTCCACTGTGCATACAAAGTTACATTTCCTACATCTTCTGTAAGAACAATTTTTGATCCTGCAGAATATGATTTTCCTGAACCATTTGCCTTTGTGTTCCATCCATTGAATGTATAATGATCAACCGTATAATTAGGAGAACTAACAACTGCAGTCTGACCATACTCCACAACCGCAGATGCAGTAGTACCTTTCATGTACGAAGAAGATTCATAGCTTGGTTTATTAATATCATAAGACAATGTGAATTTCTTGATTTCCCACTGGGCATACAAAGTTACTTCATCCTGAATGCTTGCAAGGGTAATTTTTGCTCCAGCGGCATAAGGAGTTCCACTTCCATCAGCCTTTGTGTTCCAACCCTTGAAATTATAATGGTCGCGGGTAAAGGCATTTGTCTTAATTGTAATGCCACTGCTATAGAAGAAGCTTACATCTGACATGCTTCCTTCACCGCCGTTTGCAACAAACTTAAGCTTTGTCATCTGTTTTGTCCAAACTGCATACAGTGCCATATCTGAAGTTACTGTGATTTTCTCTTCCGGAGCATAATTTACAGAAGCATCATCATTAGGATATGAAGTTTTACTCCATCCTTTTACAACATAATCAGTTCTTTCAAAATCACAAGATAAAAGATTCTGTTCTTCACCTGCAAAAAATCCTTGTTTTACAGATTTACCAGTTCCATTATTTGCATAGAAAGTTACAAAATAATCTGGAGCTTCCCAAACTGCATAAAGCTGAACAGTTGTCATTCCTTCTTCGGATTTTCCAAAGGTATCTGCAGGGATAGTCTCACCGTTTTTGTAGATTACATCTTTTGATTTAGGATCTGTTGTCCATCCTCTAAAGCCCATATCCTGCAATGCGTATGTCGATAAAGGAAGTGTGATTTCGCCATCAGAACAGAAGGTAATTTCAGACATATCTGCACCAAGATTCTGGCCTGCATCATTAAAATTAAATTCAATTTTGCAATCGTGAGCCTTCCATCTGGCATACAATGTCTGATTTCCTACAATTTTAAAAGTATCTTTGTCTCCATAAAAAACTGCACTTCGAATTTCTGGATTATCTCTTGTACTCCATCCAATAAAGGTGTGTCCAGGATAAACAAAAGTATTCTGATTCAGAGTGATTGTACTTCCGTATTCACCAGTCTGCACCTGTGTTTCATTGCTTCCGTTGTTGGAATCAAGAATTACAGAGAAAGTTGGATGTGCTGGAGTAGGAATAAGTTCTCCAGGATCAGTTTTACAACCAAAGAATATTGAAAGTCCCAGTATTAATAATGGAACAAAGAAATACTTCTTCATAAAAACTCCCTTATAAAAGATGATTAGAGTTTAACTGAAACTTCAACTGCAATGTTATGAACGATTGCTTTATTGAGGTTATTCCAGATGCTTGTGCCAGATCCTTCATTAAAGTCTGTTTTGAAGTCGCTGCCAAAAATATTTGCAAGGATTTCGTATGAAGCATCAATTACAATTCCTTTTGCAGGTGTAAATGTGAATCCTGATGACCATGAGCATGATGCTGCAGCGTTCGAAATTGTAAATGATAATGCAGATGTTTCTGATTCTACGTCACCAGATGTTGTATTCTTAACAACTGTTGTTTTGTTATTAAGTGCAAATTTTGGAGCATTAATTCCAATGCCTGCATTCAATGCAAAATTAGGTTTCCACTGATAAACCAATGCTGCTCTTAAATTTGTCTGAGAATAAAGATCAAAATCAGAAACTACAGTTGCAGGGTAAGATTTTGTTCCATCAGTTTCATAAGATTCTTCGCTAGATTTATATTCAAGATTTAATGGCATTGTTACGCCAAACTTGAATGTAAGATTTTTTGATGCAGGATAAGTAAGTTCATATGAAGGAGTAAGATACAATTCATAACCAGCTTTTCCTTTCTGAGAAGTTACTTTATCAGAAGTTGCAGAAATGTCTGATGGGAAAATGTAAATCTTGTTTAACATTGAAGCTGCAATATTGTGAGTAAGTTTTTTGTCTGATTTTTCAAGACCCATTCCTGCGCCTAAGTACAAAATGTATTTTGAATTATCAGTAAAGTTTTTAACTCCACCAACTTCGCTATATGTTTCGTCTAAATTAAATTCAAAAGCTAAGTTTCCAGAATAAACTGCATCCCAATCCTTGAGCTTAGATTTCATTGCAAAATCAACTTCTGGAGTGATTACATATTTCTGATTATTGTTAATAACATCAGGATTTGTCTGTTCAGAGATTTCGTCTCTTGTTACATCGTAATAAATTGCTGCTTTAATGGCCATGTTTCCAAAACCAAATAAAAGGCCTGTATCAAAAGTGCCGCAAGGTGCAGTTGCTAGGGCGCTGGTTTCTTTTGATTTTACTGAAGTTGTTGAACCACCAGCTGTTGTTTTTGATGAAGTTACTGTGTATTCATCAAGAGCCCCACCAAAATAATAGCCAACAAAAAGATTTTTAAACTGATGGGCAAGACCAAAATTGATTCCCCTTGCACTTGTATCATAACCAAGGAAGCCTAAGAAATTTTCTGGTTTTACAGAATCCCAGCCTGCAAGGTCGTAATAATTGTCTACATCAGTTTTAAATAATCCCTGTGTAGAAGTGCTTGTTTTAGAAGATGATGAACCTGGCTGCTGAGCAAAGGCCATTCCAAATAAACATAATGTAAATAAAGCTGTTAAAACTTTTTTCATGGGTCCCCCTATGTACTTTATATATATAGGGGTATGGTATACGAAAAAATGGATTTATTCAATTAAGACAGGCACTGGCTCCAGCAGTAAGTTTTACACAATGAGTTACAACTGGTGTAAGAGCCAGCATAAGATTCTGAAAAGCGATAGGCAGCATAATGCGAAGTAGCTTTGGTAAAAATTCTTTTCTGAAGTTGTCTAGAATTATTTTCCGTAAACAGATTTAATTCTTTCGATAGCTTCTATTGTTCTTTCCTTATTACCAAATGCAGTTAATC
>JAKSTH010000073.1 GCA_024402655.1 Treponema sp.
TTTTTGCGGTAGGCCATTTCTTTAGCTGCGCTGTTTGTAAAATGATATTTTCTTTAATTTAAAACTACATAAAAAGAAAAGGCTGTGGTTTATAATTCCACAGCCTTCTTTATTATCATACAAAACTTAAATACGCATGAAATAGTTTATTAGAATTTAGCTTTTCTTAAACGAACCTGTTCAATATCTTCACAGAACAACTGACGAAGGTCATTCAATCCAAGAGCCATAAGAGCCATACGGTCAATACCAATACCCCAAGCAAGAACAGGACAATCAAGCCCCATAGCTTTTGTAACTTCTGGACGGAAAATACCAGAACCACCAAGTTCGAACCATCCAAGTACTGGGTGTTTAATATGCACTTCAATTGAAGGTTCTGTAAATGGGAAGTAACCAGGAACGTATTTAACTTCTTCAGCACCAGCAATTTCTGCAGCAAACATCTTAAGCATACCAAGAAGGTCGCGAAGTGTTACATCATTACCAGCAATAATACCTTCTGTCTGATAGAAGTCTGACAAGTGAGTAGCATCTACTTTGTCATAACGGAAACAGCGGGCAATACCAAAGTATTTTCCTGGTACTTCAGCTTTGTGCAACTGATGTGCAGAAAGAACTGTACCCTGTGAGCGCAAAATCAAGCGGCGTGTAAATTCATTATCAAAAGTGTAATTCCAACCACGGCTGCCTGTATTTCCACCATTTTCATGAACAGCTTTTACATTGCTTAAATATGGTTCTTCAATTGCTTTTGCATGAGTTGGATTTTTAAGACGATATACATCGTGAATATCGCGGGCAGCATGGAACTGAGGCATAAACAATGCATCACCATTCCAGAATTCTGTTTCTACAAGTGGACCATCAAATTCCTGGAAACCAAGAGAAACAAGTTTATCTTTTACAGATTCAAGGAACTGAACATATGGATTTGTACGGCCTGGAATAATGCGTGCAGGTGGAATTGCAATATTGTATCCACGGAATGTACCGTTTTTCCATTCACCAGAAGCAAGCATTTTTGGTGTAATTTCACCAATTTCGTTACCTGTAATTCCAGCTTTTTTAAGTTCATCTACAACTTTTTCAAAACCTTCCATAAGTTTGTAGAATACTGTTTCTCTTTCAATCATTTTGAATGGAGCATCTGCAGCACCGCGTTTTTTTGCAAGACCATTCATTGCTTCTACTTCTTCAGCAGACAATTCATCTTTATTTAACTGTCCGTTTTCAGCAGCACAAGCTTTTTTAATCAATTCAGAAGTTGTTGTAATACGAGCAGGAAGTTCTTTTCCTGTGTATTCAACTTTCTTTTCGGCATTCATTGCAAGAACACCTTCTTTTACTAATGGACCAAATGCAGAACCTACATCTTTCTGTTCAAGACCAATGCCTGCAGCAATTTCTGGCATTAAGTGTGCACCATTGTCTTTCAAGAATTTAACCATTCTCTCTTCAACAGTACCAGTCTTTGCCATTGCACGACCCATATCTGTAATTTCAAAATAAGTATGTGGTGTTCTGCGAATTTCTTTTAACAATTCTTTTCCGGAAAGCCAAGAGAAAGCCTGGTTAGCATGACCTTCTTTATATTCCAGTTCTTTCTGGAGTTTTTCTGAAGTTAATTCATCCTTTCCTGAGTACTTTAATAAAACTTTGATTTCAAGTGGATGAAGATTTTTAATAACGTTTTTGATGTCCATTTCCATAGATCCTTTTCTATTTCCATCAAAACTGCTGGAAAAAAAATTAAGCCGATACTCATAAGAATATCGGCTTATATTTTACTATATTTTTTATAAAATAAGAATACCTATCTGCTAAATTTTACATAAGAAATATACTGTGCCTTTCTACGACCGTTATCATCTTTGTAGAATCTTGTTCTATCTTCTGCCATGTAGCGATATCCAAAATATTTGTGTTCTTTCTGGAAATCTGCAAGACATTCAAGAACTGTATTCATTGCTTCGCCTCTATCAAATGTAACATACATACAATCATAATAGATACGAACTTCGTCATATATTGGCTGATACTCAATTCTTACAGAACCTGTTTCATTTGTTAAATGCTGATTCTTTGGAATAATTGTTTCTGTTTTCGCAATCTGAGTTTCAAATTCTTCCTGTGTAGGCTGATAATCTGACTGTGGAATTTCCTGCGCAAACAATGCCAAAGCTACAGCTAATGCAACAGATAAAGAAATAAGGATCTTTTTCATCTAGTCCTCCAACTAAAACTGACTATACTGTTTTATTTTACCGCATTCCAAGAAAAAATCAAGATTTATTACATACTGTCCTGATGTAATTCCAATTGTGGGTATTTTTCTAATTAATACTTTTCCCTGAATCTCTTTAGGTTTGTTCTTAATTGTATTTCTGTAATAACTGCGGATTGCATTTATAAGTGCTTCTTCTGCTGCCGCCTTTATTCCATCAAAACCAAGTTCCAGAGAACCTTTTCCCCTGCCCTGTATTCCAGGGTTTTTTATCTGGGACCATAGATAATAGTTCCGTATCTGAAATTCCGTTCTAGTATAGTCGACCCAGCAGTTGAACTTATTATCCTCTATCCATGGAGACGAATACACAATCGGATTTGTTTCCTTTTCAAGATTCTGAATAAGTTCAACTTCCAGATACTCTTCTACTCCACGACTTTTATCTGATGGAGTATATCTAAATTCCCACCCATAAACCATTCCGTTCATTAAAAACGGAACAATTTCTTTTATTCTGCTGATGGCGTAATCATATTCTGTGTTCTTAGTTTCCTGGCTGTCTTCCTTATTATCCTGTGCAGTGGCATCTTTAGAAGACGGAAGTTCCAGCCCAGGATATGCATCTACTTCTGCCCAAATTGGAAATCTTATGTGCTGGACAATAGATGGTGTTTGAGCAAAAATGCCGGCTGAAACTAAAAGAGACAATAAAGAAATTAATGTTATTTTCTTCGATATGCTTCTATCCATACTTTTACAGGATGCACTCCAAATCTGATTACGAAATATAACCACGCAACCAGAATCCCAAAAAGATGAGCCGAATGGGCAACTCCAACAGAGCCGTCTATTCCACTCAAAATCTCTATGAGAGCATAAACAATAACCAGCAAAGGTGCACTTACAGGTATTAATCCCCAAATAAACAATTTTGCTTTAGGGTATAACACTGCATAGGCCAATAACAGCCCATATATTGCACCACTTGCTCCCAACAAGAATACCTGCCACATTCCCGACAACAGGTACAACAATAAGGATAACAATCCGCTGAGAATACCTGTTACAAAATAGAAGATAAGAAATTCCTTAGAACCAATGGCACGTTCTACAGCACCACCAATTTGATAAAGAACCCACATATTAAAAAGCAGGTGCAGAAAGTTTCCATGAGTGAACATGTAAGTTACCGGCTGCCATAACATTTTAATCTGATTAAAACACAAGTAATAAATATTTAAAGATAAAACAATTTTTAAATGAGGCCAGACTGTAGTGCAGATAAAAAACAAAACATTAACTGCAATAATCCAAAGTACAGCATTAAAAAAAGTATATTTAAAAGGTTTGCGGAAAAAAAATTGTCTTTTCATTTAACTAGTTGTTTTTAGGATCATACCAGGTTACTTTGTTTCTTCCTGTATTTTTAGAAATATACAAAGCTTTATCTGCCTGATTTACCAGTTCATTTGGAGAATAAGTAAGATTTGTATTTGCATCAAACACTGTAACACCAACAGAAATTGTTACATGCAGATGCTTTTCATTAAATACAAAATCATGGTCTGCAATTGTCTGACGGATTCTTTCTGCCACAAGGAGCGCTTCTTCTTTACCAGTTTTGTTTAACAGAACTGTAAATTCTTCACCACCATAGCGGCTGGCAACATCAGATTCACGGAGGCTTTGTTTAATTAATTCTGCAACTTGAATCAATACAAAGTCACCACATTCATGACCATATGTATCGTTGAACTTTTTAAAGAAGTCAATATCGAACATCAAAACAGAAAGATTTTCAGTCTGTACAAAAGCAGAATCAATTGCTTCTGTAAGAATATTGTAGAAAAAGTATTTCAGTTTTAAATGAGTCATCATATCTGTAGAAGACATTTCCAGTAAGGCTGCATTATTAATGGCAACACTAGCTAAAGATGCAATAGACATGATTTGTGATTTATCATAATCGGTATAAGAATCATCATCTCCAATAGTAATTCGTTCCTGCAGAACAATAATACCATTCAAGTGATTTTTCTGGATAAGAGGTACAATTAATGTAGGATTAAGCTTTTCAAGAACATCCAGATGAGAAACTTTTTTCTTAAGCTTAGACAATTCCTGAAAAGTAACAGGACCGTTAATATCCAGCAGCTTATTGGAAAGTGAACAATTTACAGGAATAGTAAGTTTTTCAGAAGATGTAACTAATTCCAGATTTTCATTTGTAGTAAGATTTTTTACAAAGATTTCTGCACCCAAAACATGCATTTGAGCCATAGAAATATAAACAATAGATTCAAGAAGTTTACCAAAATCTAAAGTTGAACAGAAAGACTTTGCAATATCAATCAACTGTTCAAGGTCGTAAATCTTCTTTTCATACTGCATTGTCTGCTCAAGGAGAACTGTATCATTTATGTTTATTTCTTTAGCTTCTTGAGGTTGCTCTTTCTTACGACTCATGATTTATCCCACCACTATTAATAATAACATAGCTTTTCATAATTTCAAAAAAAATCTGCCAGTTTGGATACTGTTCTTCCAATAAATTCGTATTATCTCTATTTCTGGAAGACATCATAAGTACTTTCAGATTAGAAATAATTTCACTGGAAGGTTTTTTAGCATCTGCCAGAAGTTCTCCCATTTCTTTATAAAGTGAAAGAAGCTCTGTTGTTATATTCTGCATCAAACTATGAGCCATATCATTTACTTCGGTAACCATTTTTACCAGTTTTGCATAAAAATCTTTATCTTTATGACTGTCTGCAATATAGCCCTGCATAACTGCAATATTATAAGGATGTCCTGCTGTAAAACCTTCTTCGAATTCTTTTATGGAAGTGTCTGCATTTATAACTGCAAATACAGATGAAGAAAAATTAGATTTATACAAAGGATTACTAAAGAAACCTTCAATTACCAGGTCATTTAAAAGGCTTTTTACACCAGAAGAAACATAAATCTTTAAAAAAGTTTTAAGAATACGCAATGGTAAAACCCATTTTAAAGAAAGATCTGTTCCTTTCTGCAAAATTTCATCTACAGAAGCTTCATAACCAAATACATTTTCCAAAGTTGTGCCACGGAAAAGTTTAGTCATTTCATTTGTAATCATATCATTCTGAATTTCAGTTTTGATTCTCTGCTCTTCGGAATTAAAGCGGGACTGGAACATGTTTGCAAATTCCTGGCGTGGAAAACCTGAATATCTGGCAACTTCAGGTTCATAAGTAGAGTCCCCTTTTGCCATGCGGATTATTGCCTTAATTTTTTCTGCAGAAAGTATTTTTGTAAGAATATAATTTATTTTTTTAAGGTTTCCAATGTAATTCATAATCTCGGTTTCAGAGATATTTCCATTGGTTCTAAGCATAGCCAGGGCTTTTATAAGATCAGCTGTTGTGGTTGTAATATGGAGCCCTTCCACCTGATAGTAAAAATCTTCCAGAAAGTTTATGGCTTTTATAATTGAAACAGGGGTATATTTTGGTTTGTAAGCAAAATCACCAGGAATAAAGTTTGAATCAAAAACCTGCAAAAACTGAATAAAATTATAACGACAAAAATCTGCAAAATGACGCAGTTCCAGAATATCTTTATCCATTTTTTTAAAGCTGTCGGAATTCAGTTCTTTAAGAAGGCGTTCCAGATTCTTTCGCTGACGGTAATAAACTCTGTCTTCTCCTGCCGAGTCTGTAATGATTTCTCTTTTTTTGTTTTCGTAAGAAAGAGATTCCATTACATCCTGCAATTCCTGAGAATAACCTGTTACTATAAGCTGAGCTTCAAATCTGCGCTGACGCTGAATATCTACCGGGCTGATTGTTTCAATAAACAAATCATCAAAAACTTTTGTATTTTTATATAAACCAAGAAGAGCTTCTCCAAAATTTGCCTCAAGAAATCCATCTTTGTAGATTCGTGGTGTCATAGACCTTAAATCATTTTCCATTTTTCTCAAAAGCATTTTCTTTTGGACTTCTGGTGAGGATCTTTTAAATAATACTTCAAAAAAATCTGATATAGTTTGGATTAGACTCATTATTTTAGTATACAGCTTTTGTTTATAAGTATAGCTCTTCTATTATAGCAATTTTTTGTTGTATAAGCAAATAACACTCAAACTAATGGATGTTAATTTTACATCTATTTTATAAACTGAGAGAAAATTGTCTTGTAATCTTGAATTGTGGCCGCGTGAACAATTTGTGCTCTAAGTGCAGCACCGTTTTCTATTCCTTTTGAATAAGCGGCAAAACGTTTACGCATTTCAAGACATGCATGAGTTTCGGAACTTTCTTTTGCAAGGCGCTCCAGCTCTTCAAAACCAGTTTTAATGCGTACATCTGCAGGAACAGGTTCATAACTGCCATTAAGTAAAAGAGATGTTGTGTCTCTAAAAATAAAAGGATTTCCCATGGCACCACGAGCATACATAACTGCATCTACTCCAGTTTGCTCCAGCATTTTTACAACATCTTCAACCTTAAATAAATCGCCGGAACCAAAAACAGGAACTTTTCCATCAACAAAATCTACCAGTTCTTTCATAATAGACCAGTCGGAATGTCCTTCGTACCCCTGTGCTCTTGTTCTTGGATGAATAGTAATAGCACTTACCCCTGCTTCTAAAGCTGCCTGTGCCGCTTCTTTCCAAGTTATGTTTGGTTTATCCCAGCCAGAGCGGATTTTTACAGTAACAGGTGTATCTCCTGCAGCATCTTTTACTGCTTTTGCAATTTTATAAAGTCTGTCAGGGTCTCTTGTTAATGCAGAACCGGCTCCAGATTTAATAATTTTTGGCACAGGACAACCGCAGTTAATATCAATTACTTCACAATGAGTTTTTTCCAGAACAATTCTAGCAGCCTGAGCCATAGAAGCTTCTTCTCCGCCAAAAATCTGAACAGCATAGTTTTCTTCGTTATAAGCCCGGGCCATTAAAGTTTCTGTTTTTATATTGTTTCTGACCAAAGCTTCTGCGCTTACCATTTCTGTGTATGTAAAACAACAGCCGTTTTCAATACAAACAGAACGAAAAGCCGAATCGCTGTACCCGGCTACAGGTGCGAGAAAAATATTACCTTTTAATTCAACATTTCCAATTTTTACAGGATGATATAACTGCATTTAAACTATTCTTCTGGCAAATTGAATGCTTTGCAGCTGTTCTTCCACAACTGTTCACTAAGAGCTTCTACATCCATATCCAGCATTTCAGCAAGGAATTTTGCAGTAGAAGGCAAATAACCAGGCATAGTTCGTTTCTTTTCACGATATTCTGCAGGAATCATAAATGGACTTTCAGTTTCAATCAAAATACGGTCTACCGGAATATTCAGTACAGTTTCGTGAAGATTTCTTGCATTTCTGTAAGTAAGGTTTCCGGCAAAACTAAACCAGATATTTTTATCAAGACATTTTTTTGCATATTCGGCATTTTCAGAATAGCAGTGTAAAATTGCACCTGCATCTGGAAGTCTTTCTGTTAAAACATCATACAAATCTTTACCTGCATCTCTGTTGTGAATAATTACAGGAAGATTGTGTCTCTGAGCAATTTCCAGTTGAGTAATAAATAATTCAATCTGAGAACGTTTGTCTCCAAACTGTTTATAATAATCAAGACCTGTTTCGCCAACTGCAACAACATTTGGCAATTCAAGATATTTTTCGATTGTATTGTACCAGTCTGGACCTGGGTTTGTTACTTCTGATGGAGCAACACCTACAGCATGATAAATACCAGCAACAGATTTAAGATTATTATAAACCTTTGGAAAATCCATTAAACTGTTATTAATGCTGATAATTCTTGCAACTCCAGCTTTTTTTGCCTGCTGAATAACGCGTAATTGTTCAACAGGATCATCGTATATAAGCCCGATGTGGGCATGAGTATCAAAAAACTTCATGGCTTTCTTCCTAAAATATTGGCAGGGACTATATAATCAACGGATTTACTTCTTAGTCATAATCACATTAATTAATTAACTTTTTGTTGTATATCTACCGATAAAGATAACATAGGATTGTTTTACCGTCAACTTTTTAGAATTATAATATAGTCAGGTATAACAAAATATTAAAAGCGTTATGTTTGACCGACATACAGTATCATGTTATACTGTAAGGAACTAAAAAGTTTATAGGCCCGGAGTCTAATTTGTCTAGAGCACAGAAAAAAATTGACAGACATTACTACTCTAATTCGAAAAAGAACCTTTCTTATTTTGGAAAAAAAGTTGGTAACGTCTTTATAAAGTTTTTTAAAATATTAGACAGCAAACTTACAATTATGATTGTTCCACACTCTAAGAGCAGAGTAATCAACTTTCAGACAAATGTATTTGCGCTGTTTTTATCTATATTTTTAACAATTGGTATTATTTTCTCATTTGTATATTTTAACAAGAAGTCTATTTCTGCTAATATGACTATATCATCATTAGAAACACAGAATAGAGAAACTCTTGCAAGCCTTGATCAGCTTAGAGATGAAAATGCAAACCTTTTCCAGGCAGCTAAACGTTTCCAGGCATCTTTATCACAGAGTCTTTCTTTGTTAGGAATTAATCAGGTTTCTGGAGGAGACAATACATCTCTTTCAAACAGCGACCTTTCTTCTTTATTCAATACAAAAGAAATTACAGCAGGTTCTACAAAAGAATTAGCTGATATTCAGGAATTAACTTCGTATCTTGTAAATGCTGTTGAACCAATTGAACAGATTGGAAAAATGCTTAAAACACAGCAGTCACTTTTTACAGAAATTCCTAGTGTTTGTCCTATTAAAGCTTCTAACATTCACGTTTCAATGTCTTTTGGACCAAACATTCACCCTACAAGAGGTCATTGGTACATTCATAAAGGAATCGACCTTTCAACATATCACTCTGGAGATCCTGTAATTTCTACAGCTTCTGGTCAGGTTGTAACAGTTGGTTTCGACAGTGGCTTTGGTAACTATGTAATTATTAAACATAACCACGGTTTTTATACCCGTTATGCTCACTTAAATTCTTTCACAGTTCAGAAAGGTCAGTTTGTTAATCAGGGTTCATTAATCGGTTACGTAGGTAACACTGGTGTAACAACAGGTCCTCATCTTCACTACGAAGTACACATTGGTTCAGATGTAGTTGATCCTGCAAAATACCTGAATATTAAACTGGCAACAAAATAGGTTTTTATGGCACTTAAACTTGATGATATTTCAATTAATACTCTTTTAGGCAACGGTTCTTCTATTTCCGGCGACATTAAAGTTAATGGTTTTGTCCGTGTTGATGGAGATATTGACGGTAACCTTAGCACAGACGGAAATATTATTGTTGGTGAAAATGCCCGCATTCGTGGAAACTTAGGCGGAAAATCTGTAGTTGTAGGCGGCATTGTTTTGGGAAACATTTTTGCAGACGAAAGTGTAAAACTCCTTACAAACTCAGCCGTTATGGGAGATATTATTTCTCATAAAGTTCAGATTGAAGATACTGCAAAATTCCACGGTCATCTTATTTCCATTAAAGACGAAGAAAAATACGCAACCGAAAAAGATAAATACTTCCAGTCTAAAGCAATTCAGGAGAGAGTCATCCTTTCATGAGTGACATTAATTCGCTTAACGCTTCTTCTTATTATGCTGGAGTGCAAAGTGCCGGTTTCTCTGTAACTAAAGATCAGAAAAAACAAAATGTAAACAATACCTCTAAAGCTAAATTCGGAGATTTGCTTAAATCTAATGAAGCTTCTGAAAAATTGCAGTCTGCAGGTTTGCCACCAGAAATTCAGTCAATGTCTGTTGAAGAAGCTGCTGTTTATCTTAAAGACTTTGTTGATATTGCCGGCGATAAAGTTAAACAAAATCCTACTTTAGAAAATCTTCAGGAATTTAAAAGTTCAGTTCAAAAGTTTGTTAATTTTGTTATCCTGAATAATTATGATGTACACATAAAACGAAGACCTGGAACATCGGCACCTTTGCAGTACTTTTCCAGATATAATACAAACAGACGGCCAAAAGATCCAAGAATAAATGTTGAACTTATTAACAAAGAATTGGACAGCCTTACAAGAAGCATGTTGTATAATCAAAAAGACAACCTAAAACTTCTTGCTCAAATAGATCAAATTAAAGGGTTAATTGTAGACTTAATGCAAGCCTAACCTATATACTAATATCGTAGGTAATTTATGAGTGATATTTTTGAAAGTGACATTGATGATGAAAATGAAAATCTTCAAAGTTTAGAAGATAATGACGGGTCTATTGTTGAAACAGAAAACCTTGTTATAGATTTTCCTCTCTATCATATCAAACTGGAATATTCCAGCGAAACTTTATATGCAAAGGCTCCTAATAATATGAAGCTTTCTGCAGGAGATTATGTAATAACTCCAACCCGTTATGGAAAAGATATGGGTAAAGTTTTAGGCGAATCTAAAAAACCTATTGGCATTAAACAAAGCGATATTGTTACCATTGACCGTAAAGCTTCTGATGATGATATGAAAAAACGGGAAGACTTAATTAAAAAAGAAAAAGAAGCATTCCCAATTTTTAAAGAAAAAGTTGCCCAGCACAAACTGGATATGAAACTTGTAGAAACTCACTTCCTTTTTGACGAACAAAAGGCTCTTTTCTTCTTTAGTTCCGACAATCGTGTAGACTTCCGCGACCTGGTTAAAGATCTGGTTTCGGTATTTAAAATGAGAATTGAACTTCGCCAGATTGGTGTAAGAGATGAATCTAGAATTACAGGTGGCCTTGGTGTTTGCGGACGCCCATTCTGCTGTCACGGTGTTTCAGATAAATTACGCCCAGTTTCAATCCGCATGGCAAAAGATCAGAATCTTTCGTTAAATTCTATGAAAATTTCAGGTCAGTGTGGCAGACTTTTGTGCTGTCTTTCTTATGAATTTGACTGGTATAACGAAGCACATAAAAAACTTCCAAATGAAGGACTTCATATTCACTATGATGGAACAAACTTCCGCATTACAGAAGTAAATCCATTAACAAATATGATTAAAATGTCTGGTGAAGATGGCCGCCTTTTGGAAGTAAATGCGAAACGCTTTACCAAAGACAGCAATAATCACTGGCGCATAGACTAATAATAGGCAAAAA
>JAKSTH010000074.1 GCA_024402655.1 Treponema sp.
ATTAATAAACAGTTCTCTAATAAATCTGTTAACGATGCAATTATCGCTCCTAACGGAAATATTATTACAACTGCTCCAGATGATTATCTGATTGCAACAAAAACTCCAGGTGCACTTGCTAATAATCAGAATGTAACTGTTCAACCTAAGATTAACTTTACTGTAATTGATAACAGTACAAGCGGTGCTAAAGTTGCAGTTGAACAACAACAGAATTCTGATGGCTCAATTGACTTTATCGCAAAAGTATATGACGCAATGGATAATTATATTGCTACATCAAGAAGTGATGACGCTTTTGCAGCTCGTCAATACAGAATAAACGGTAGACAGGCAATTCGTTAATCTCTGTTTTTTTTAAGACTAGTATACTGCTATGAGTTACATAGCAGGTTATACTGGTTGGTGTCCAACCGTTAATAGAGTTATTTTAGATTCAACAACAATTACTCTCGGTGAAAATGCCATTAAGTCAGATGAACTTGACTCTGGCGGAAAACGCACACGCCTCAAAAGTGACGCTCCATCAGAAAAATATTCAGTTACTATGGAATTTAACTGGATTAAAAAAGACGAAAAAGGAAAGACTGAACTTCAAAGATTTTATGACTGGTATCAGTATGATCATAGATATGGTTCAGTTCCTTTTGAATTTCCTCAGATTATCTATTCACCTACATCAGGAATTAAAGTAATTGATGACGCTTCAAATGTATATAGAAGTGAATATTACAAAATCACTTCTGCAGTAGAAGGTTCTAAATCTGGAGAATCAGTTCAGATTAAGATGACTTGGGAAACTGTATATGGCGGTATTGTATCTTACACTGAAGATAATATCGAAAGTGGAGATGTTCTTATTTATCCTCATAACGGATTTATAGACATTTATTTTTCTACATTACCACCTGTTATTCCTCCTACAACCTCAATTTCATTATCTATAGAAAAAGATGGAGTGCCTTTAGAAGGTTTTTCAACCGTTCAAGGCAGTTATTTTGATAATTCAAATACATTACGAATTTTCTATCCTCTTATTGATGAATTAGGAACTTATGAGGCTCATATCAAAATGGATATTCCTGTAAATGAGGAAATCTTGTCAATTATGAAATCTGCTAGTTTCGAGGTAAAACTTTAATGAATAAAATTGTATCTCCTTCAGTATCACAAGAATTAAATGCTCAGAATATAAACGGCTCATTCCCAGTTATGATTGAAATATATAATCCAGATATTTACTGGGGAGAGGTAGTTAATCGAGATAATAATGAAACAGAATACGAACAAGAGAATTGTTATCTTCGTCTTATTTCAACTGATACAAAAGTTATTTATAACAATCATACGTGGATTCCATGCAATATGGAATTTACACCTCCAGAAGTAGATGGAGCAAAGATAGGAACTGCTTCATTAACAATGTCTTCGATTGATGCTCGTGTAAAATTTATTTTAAGAAGTTTAAAAATCCCTTCTACAGTAAAAGCTGTGGCCTTATTTGCAAAAGTTAAAAAAGATAACTCAAAGGGATTTATTTATAAGTTTATCAAATTGAATGGTAAAGAATTTACTATGGAAACTGCTTCTAGTAACACATCTACCGCAACATTCAATCTCGTATTCAATAAGGCTTTACAACAGAGTATTCCGTATGACGTGGCTACTCCAGATAGAACGCCAGCGGCTAAAACATGATAAATATAGATGATTTAATTGGTATTCCATATAAATTACACGGTCGTAATAAAGAAGGTTATGACTGTTATGGATTAGCAATAGAAATATTAAAAAGAATGGGTTATACACTTCCCGACTTATATCTCGGAGAAGAATCTGAAAAACTCAGCCAAGTACCTTGTGGAGATTATTCAGATATCGTTCTTTTTTATGATAGCAAGGGAAAAGTGAATCATATCGGAGTTTGCCTTGATAAAAATAATTTCATTCACTGCGACAGATATGGTGTAAGAGTAAGCAAGTTGTCTTCAGTAAAAGTTGAACGGAGGTTTTTCAGATGGCAAAGTTAAGATTTTTTGACAATATGTTCGAGGATAAATTCCAGGAAGTTGAATTTGATAAATCAAAAACACTTAATGAACAGATTGCTGACTTCTCGTTTAATAACGCTTATTCAGATTATATTGTTGAATGTTATGATCCAGAAACTGGTAATACTTTCTATGCTTCTCTTGATGAAGAAGAAGGAGAATCTTCTATATTAATCACAGTCAATGGTGTTCAAGTTTCTGAAAATTATAAAGTAGAAGAAAATGATATTGTAAATATTGTATACCTTCCTCTTGCTTGGGATTGGAGAATCTTTGGTACTACTGTAGCAGGAGCAATTCTTGGCGGAGGATTAATGTTTCTTGCTGGTTTTCTTACTGGCGGATTAACATGGGGATTAGCCGTACCTACTGCGTTGGGAATTCTTGAAGGAGGTATGACTGGTTGGTTATTAGGAGATACAATATTTAGAAATGGCCCTAATACAGGAACTTATGAAGATGAAAAAACAGGTGAAGCACAACCTGATGTTAGAGGTTCTGAGAATCAACCTATCACTGGAAACAATTTTCCTTTTGTAATTGGAAAACATTTAGCTTCTCCTTTTATTTTAGGTGATCCTTACACTGAATACTCTGGAGAAGATGGTAAAGACGCTTATATTAGAGAAAGTCTTATTGTAGGTTATGCACCTCTTTGTTTAACAGATTTTAAATTAGGAGACTTCTGGCTTGCTTACAATAGAACTAGTACAGTAGATAGAGATACTGTTTTAAACGGTTTATTAAAGGGGTATTCAACAGGAAGTGTAACTGATAGTGGAGATATTGTTGATATCTGGAAAAATAATGATATTGAATTAGAAATCCTTCAACAACACCCAGATAAGCCTGTAAATTACGGAAATATTTATCCTAATAAAGTTGTTGATAAAGATGTTAATGCTAATTCACTCTTCGTATGTGATAAATCAATTATTGATATAGCAAATATTACATATAAAGGAACTTCATTTCCTAACAACTTCAGAACTAATACAGTTCAGTTTTCAGAAAGTTGCCCTAAGAAAATTACAGTCACACTTGATTTTCCTCAAGGTTTATATTCTTCACATACTCATACAGAAGGTTCTGAAGCAAAAAATATTTATGGAAAAATACCTTTATGGTTTGCTTTGCAATGGAGACCTTATAATAGATACAATCCTTCATCTAAATCTGACGGCTCAGATGTTGCTCCTTACAATTCAAAAACAGAAGAAAGTTTCAATAACTGGCATACAGATTGGGTTATAAATAATGAATTATTAAAAACAACTAAAGTATATAGCATGAGTGCTTATGAAAATGATTTAAATAGTCATTTAGGAAATGAATTTAAATTTGATGTAGAAGAAAAAAGTATTAACGGAAGTACATCTGTAGTAGATTTTACTATTGAACGATTAAATAATTTGAAATCAGTTACATCTTCTGGTGAGGTTAAAGGAGTTGCTAAAAGTACTGAACAATATTTTGAATGGAAAAATTGTGGTCAAACTTCTGTAACAATGAGCAAATATTCAGGTATCGGATATCAGAAATATATAAGAGATTATAGTGGTACAGCTATTATTTGTGGAAAAAGAGTTCATTTCATGTACTATCAATTACATGATAATATTTTCGCAGAAAGAAAACATTATTTATGCCTATCTTTAAAAGATGCTTTAGAAGAAGTTTCTGATACTGATTTTTTAACCGTAAGACCTTTAAATGGTGTAAGAACTTATTCTATAAATAGCAAGATAACTTTAGAACATTGTAATTTATATAGAAACGAAAATAGTATAGTGCCTCCATTTGAACCTTTGCCTGATTATAACCACTTTGATGAAACACTTACTTTTCATACTGATTATATTCTAGCAGACTTTGAAATTATTCAATGTCATAAGGCAGATGGTGATCCAGCTTCAAGAGTGTGTGGTTGCTGGTATAATAAAAATTTATATAATTTAGAACCTTTATCTGGAAGAGATGATAAACATGACGGAACTAAAGAAATGCGAGTTTCGTTCACTCGTGAATTTACAAAAGAAGAATGTAAGCAATTTAGCGAAGATCCAGATAATACAATTAATGGTGTTGAAGTACGCTTAGTAAGAGTTAGTCCTAATTATTTGAATCAAACTGTTGGTACTACCACAGATAGTGCTTATCAATATCAAGACACTATTATGTGGAAATCCTTAGTTACAGAAGTTTATGATGAAAATAAATTATTAAAAGAAGATAAACTTGAATCTATTCCAGTTCTTTCTGAAAGTGATATGAGAAAATTCTGTTGTATCTCTATTAAAGCAAAGGCTGATTCAACTGGAATGGTTCAGCAAGCCATGAAAAAAACAAATTGTATGGTTCAGTCATTCTCTCCAGTCTGGAAAAAAGATAATAATGGTAATTATAAATGGCTTCCTGAAAATATTAAAAAACAAACAATTTATTATGGATATTTCGATAAAGACGGTAATCCTTGTAACAGAACCTCTGGAACAGATGAAAATCCTGTAATAGAAAAAAAGATTACTAAAACAGAATATGAAACAGGCAGACAGAAAGGTTACAACTGGATTATGGCTAAAGAAGGTTCTAACTTCCAGGAGAAAATGTTACGAGAAGTTTTAGGAACTACTCAAGAAGGGACTGGAAATAATATTCTTGATACTAATGGCAGACAGTATCTTGAAACTAACTCTGCTTCTGGATTTATGTTAGCCTGTATAGGAGGTCAGAATGGTGCAGTAGGATTAGGTTACGAAGATGTAAATCTTTTAACTCTTGCTGATTCTTTTGACTTTAATAAAGATGTAACCGACGGTTCAACTTATACAGTCCCTACAGTATTTGAGGGAAATAATTATAATAAGGGTGATTTAGCCCATGTAAAATTCGAGGCTAACGGTTATATCTATCAAGGTAGAAAACTTGAAGATTTACTTAAATCTATCGCTATCTCTTGCCGTTCTGTTTGGACTTATGATGAAGATGGAAAAATCTGTTTAATACCTGATAAAAAACAAGATTTTATTCAAGGTGTAATTAATCAACAAAACACAATTTCTCCTGCAAATACTTATACATATTCCGAACTTCCTGCAGGTCTTGCTTTTAACTTCCCAGACGAAAATGATGGATATGAACAAAATTCTGTATATTGTTGGGACGATGGATATTCTCTTGAAAATTATCATGGACAAGTTGAAAATTACTCATTTGATTTAGTTACTAATCCAGCTCAGATTTGGAGTTTAGGAAGATATGTACTTGCTTGCAGATTATTACAGAGAGAATCACTTTCAAGAAAAATCGGCCCAGAAGGTCATACATATTCGTTAGGTGATATTGTTCTTGTACAAAGTGACGAATTACTTTTAGGTGGTGGTTCGGGACGTGTTCAAGAAGTTATTACAGACGGTGAAAAAGTTTACGGTGTTATAACTGATACTCCTTATATGTTCAAAAATAAAGGTGAAGGTATAACTGTAGTTCAGTCAAAATTTAACGGAATTAACAAGGCTCTCACGTATGAAATCAGTGCTCCAAAAACTCTTTATATTCATGAATTATTAACAAATGAAGTTGCTCCAAAGAATTGGGAATACGAACCAGAAGATTATTCTTATAAAGTTGATGAAGAATATTTCAACTTTACTAAAGATACAATCAAACCTTATGAACCAAATAAATATTACAAGATTTATACATACTCATTAAAAAAAGGTTATACAAATATTGTATTATTTAAAGAACCTGTAAATCTCTACAAAGGCGATGATTATTCATTCACAACTGAACAAAGAGTGGATATTAAAACTGGAGATGTTGTTTTATACGGTTTATATAATCAGATATCTCAAAAATATAAGATTGTAAAAATAAAGCAAGATAAGGATAATACATTCACTGAAACTCTCCTTCCTTACTTTGATGAACTTTACAATTACGGAAAACCACTTCCTAGTTTCCAATCTACTGTAACAATGCCAGCTCCAACTCAAGATCCAGTCACTTTAACTGAAGTACAATCGGTTGAGAATAGAGTTAACTCAAATTCAGAAATGATGAAGAGATTAGAAGAAACTTCTAACGTTATCATGAGTTCAGTTCAGAGATTATATTCAAATCATATTGTCACTTTATATCGAGAACTTAGAGCTGATGAAGCGTCCATAGAAGAAACTGGAATTACTGCTAATCTTGTCTATAACTTTGCTACAAATACAATTGAATGGGTTGCAGATGGTGATAATAACGGTTGGTCTTTAGATTATCCTCAGAATCCAGTTCGTCCTGTATATGTAACAAGTGCTACAGCTTTCGGTCAAGAAACTACAGATGTTATAAAATCTTCAGAATGGGCTAGACCTATAGCCGTTGGTCAAAATGGTTTAAACGGTTTAAGTATGGCTACTATCACAATGTATCGACGTAGTTCTGTAAAACCTCAGAAACCTGAATATGGTGGAACTTACAATTTTAATACTGGAGATTTCAGTTTCAGAATTCCTGTTGAAAACTGGTTTAGATCTATTCCTCCTTTAGATAATGAATCAAATCCTATATGGGAAACTCACGTAACGGCTTTAAGTGTTGACGCAGCGGTAACTGATACTCAGTTAATAGATATTATTGAAGATGATGAATGGTCTGACCCTGTTCAAATTTCTGCTAACATTGCAATGAGTAAGGAAGAAATTGAACAACTTGTAAAAAATTCAATTGAAGATGCTTCTACTCCTTATATCTTTACATCTATTTCAAATATGGGTTTCTCAATTAATGATGAAGGATATGTCCCAGTTAATCAGTCTGTAACAACTGAAGTTCATGTATTCCAGTATGGTGAAGAAGTTGAATATTCATGGCCAGATTTGGATGATATTATTCCTCCAGGATTCAGATACAATATTAATGGTAAAGAACTTACATTAACTGCTCTTACAGGAAACAGAATCAGTAAAATGTATAATATAAGTATTCCTTTAATTTTCCGTTCGATTAAAGAATACTATCTATATCATGAAACTCCAGAATATGGCAGCTCTACTTCTGATACTGCAGTTTATGCAAATATCTATTACGATTTATTAAAAGATAAACCTGCAGATTGGGATGATAATTACAGTGCATATTATATCTCTGTAGATAATAAGCCAGTATTAAACACTTCTTCAACTTGGATAGAAAATACTTATTATAAAAAAGTAATAGACAGTGGTTACGGATATATTGAATATAATGAAGGTTCATCTGAAATGCCTTGTAACCTCACTTTACAGGGTATAATCGGAGGTGCTTATCTTCATACTTGTTCAACAATAGAAGAAGTAATTGCTTTACAAGAAAAAGGTCTTATTATTGGGGATTACTTTACTTGGATTGGAGAAACAACTGCTTCAGAACTTGCATTTGAAGGTCAGTTTGTTCAGAGATGTAATTATACTTATATTGGCGGTGATTCTGGATATTTATGGAAAAAAGATACAGACGCTTCTCATACTGCTAATACATTGCCAGATGTAATCGGAAGTGCTATGTCAGAATTAGATATAGCTGCAAATGAACAGGCTAGTAATTACTTTAAGAAAGTGTTCGGAAGTGAAATTGTTGCAAAACGTCTTGTTGCAGAAACTGGTCTTATTAGTGAAATTTTCTCTAATCAGATTACAATCAAAGGTAAAAATTCTAACTTAGGATATCTTCGTGGATTAAATCCTCAAGGTGAGATTGGATTCTTATTAGATTCTAACGGTCATGCAGTATTAAATGACGCAGAGGTAAAAGGTAATATCACTGCAGAGTCTTTATTAATCAAATCTGGAGATACATATAAAGATTTTGATACAACTATTAAAGATTATGATTTTGTAACTAAATCAGATACTAAAGATTTCAGTACAAAGAGTGATATTGAAAGCAATATTGTAAGACAACAAATGATTTACAAGGTTGTAGATATTACTTTAGGTAAAGAAATGACTTTACCAACAACTCCAACTAATTATGTTATGCCAAATGACCAGAGTGGTTGGAGAACTTCTAAACCTACAGTTACTTCTAAACAAGCCTTATATTCATGTACTCAATACCAGACTTATGAACAATACTCTAACAGAGGAAGTACAAGTGGTGTGGCAAACTGCACAACTCCAAGTATTTTTGGTGAAACAATTATTGACACTACTAACGGCTATATTAAAACCAACCTTATCAAGGTTGATACACTTTTAGCTGGGTATATAAAGACGGATGAAATTACAAGTGGCAGTGGCACATTCACTGGATTAAAAGCTGATAGTGCAGTTTTTACAAACTGTAAAGTTACAGGAGAAGTAAATGCAACAAGTGGAACTTTGGATAGTGTAAAAATTAACGGTTATTGTAATGTTGATAAATTACATTTTAGCACAACTTACAAATCGACAGATACAAATTTTCAAAACGGTGATATATGGGTTGTAGATTTATGAAATATTTAGTTACAAAAATGAAAAATAAATTAAGAGTTTTAAGTACATACTCAAATGATAGTTATATCAAAGATGAAAATACTTTATGTTTTAAAATTGATGACGAGATTAAAAAATGTACTCTTGTTGATGTAACCTCAGAGAATGCAAGTAATATAAGATATAAATATAATAATAAAATAAAAGCTGTGGGGGTAAGTCGAAGTTTACTTGCTTCTTATTATAAATTTGGTTATGTACTTAGTCCAGAAGCAAAAGAAATATGGAGTTTAACAGGAAAAACTAATTTTGATGTAATTTCTACTGATGTTGAACGTAATGGATATATTGATTATATAAAAGAGTTAGGATTGTATGTATGCTATGGACGTTATGCGAATGAATTTTATACAACTTTATCATTTTCTAAAGATGGTATAAATTGGATAACAAAAAAAACAAAACCTATAATTAGAAGTTCTGGCACAATAGGAATACTTGTTAGTTCTTTATTCTCATTAAATGGAAAATTATACGGAATAGCAGATACTTTTCAATATAAACCTGTTGAATATGATTATGGGATTGCATTAATAGAATTTAAAGATATATATAATACAGTTGATACAGAATTAGATTGCGAAATTACTTCATCGTTTGGATTTCCGTTAAGAAACAATGTATTTAAAAGTAGATTGACAGTAAATAATATATGTTATATTTGCGAAGATTTCCCAGATGCTTATCAACAATCTGCAGGTTCGGTATTATACTCATTTGATGGTACTAATTTTAAACGTATTTTCGGGTTAAATTGGTCACATATTTCATATAATAATAATGAAAATATTTTATATATAACAGATATTAATAATGCTCATTATATAATTTCAAATGATTTTAGTAAAAGTACTCTTATTGCAGATTCACAATACAAACCGACAATAACTGAAACTTTAAACTCGTATACCATTCTTGATAAAAGAAAACTTGAAAAAGACGGAATTATTTACAACACTCCATGTGATGTTGTAGGTTTTGCTCCAGAATACAACACTTGGTATGGATGTAAAGAAGAATTTGTATATTCTACATATCATTTTCATTTATATTACTGTGATGATATAACCAAAAATCAGTGGATAGAATTTAAAGAAGTTGTAGGAGAAAGATTAAATTTTACAAGTTTATCTTTTAATTTTTAAATAATTAGAGGTTATTATGATTTTAGATTTATCAGAAGAAGAATTGAAAATTATCCGTCAAGGATTGTTTGAATTACCAATTAAGACAGCTTTAAATACTTTATCATCTCTTGATGAAAAGATTGTAAATGCTCAACAACAAAATATAACAATGGCTACACCAGAGCCAAAAGGAGAATAAAATGGCAGACGCAAAATCTTTTAAAGACCTGAAATTAATTTATAACAAAGGTATTGAGGAAGAAGGCCGAGACGCAAGACGGCCAGATGACGCTAAAGATGTAATACCTATTACTCATGCTCCAAATACTATTAACCAGAAAGATTATGCAATGCCATTATCTCAGATTGGAGTTTCAACAGTAGGCACTTGTGCAACCGAAGCTGATGAACAGATTAAAGAAGTTTCAGTTATCAGTGGAAGTTTTCCTTTTAATACAGAAAAAGCTGACGAAGCAATAGGCCGTGAGATTCTTGTAAAGTTTACTAACAAAAATACTGCAGATTCTCCTAAGATTAAAATTGGTAATATGGAAGCAATGCCTATTGTATGTATCGGAGGAATTTCAACTGTAGGCGAAGGTTGTTGGGAAGCTGGAGCTGCAATGAAGTTTACTTTTGATGGAGAGAGTTGGTTAATGCACTCTAATGTCGCTCAAAAAACTGCAGATTACACAATTCTTTCTGACGGAACAACCGTTTATACAAAACCTCAGGTTGAGGATGTATTTGTTAAGAAATCAGAAAAAGGTGCAGTGAACGGAGTTGCAGTACTTGATTCTAATGGTCGTATTTTGGTAGACGAACTTCCAACTCAGGCTTTAGTCTATTTAGGTCAGTGGGATGCAAGTAAAGGAACTTATCCAGAGGACGGTACAACAATCGGTGATTTCTATATTGTATCAGTAGAAGGAACTGTAAGTAGTGTAAAATTTTATGCAGGTGACTGGATTATTTGGAATGGTTCTGTATGGAATAGAAGTGCGAATACTAATGCAGTTTCTAGTGTTGCAGGTAAAACTGGAGCAGTTACTCTGTCATCAAGTGATGTAGGGCTTGGAAATGTTGCAAACACAGGTGACAGTGCAACTCCAGTAAGTGGAGGAACGACAAAGTTTACAACTGGCGGTGCTTATGCTGAATTAAATAAAAAGGTAGATAAGGTTACTGGTAAAGGATTAAGTACAAATGATTATACAACTGCAGAAAAGGAAAAGTTAGCAAGTATTGCTACAGGTGCTAGTACAGGTACAGTAACTTCCGTTGCAGTAAAAATGAATAACACAACTAAAGGCACAGTAACAACTAGTGGTACAATTGATTTAGGAACTGTAATAACTGATGCAGGTGGAACAGTTATAGGTCTTAAAGTAAAATCTGTAGTAGATAATTTTCCTCAAGGTAACATTAATCTTGGAGATTTATTTACTATAAAAGCGACAAATATAAACAATAACCCTAAATTGTCTTTTTTAAAAAGTTCTCAAGCTACAACCGTAACAGTTCCTTTTGATAATTCAAGTACATTATTAGGTGATGTACAGTCTTCTATTGG
>JAKSTH010000075.1 GCA_024402655.1 Treponema sp.
AATAAGTGTGAAGTGTAAAGTACACTGTGCTTATTGGGCAGCCTTTTTTTATTTATTTGTATAATAAGGAAATTGTGGTATAATTAAGTGTCTATGAACCGCAAAACAATCGCTCTTTGTGAATCTGGCTATCATTCAGAAAGTGAAGCCAGGATAATTTCTGAAATTATTAAGAACGCCAAAGAAAACAATGTTAACGTACTTATATTTAATTCATTAATGGGTAAGGGCGATTTTCCACTTGGTGTAGATGAAGCTTCAAATCTGGTTCACGGGGAATCAGAGATTTTTAATCTTATAAATTATCAGAAAATTAACGGACTTATTATTTTTGGTAATTCTATAAAAAGAGAAGCATCTGTTTTAGAACTAAAAAAAGCCTGCGAAAAAAATCATATTCCATGCATTAATGTAAATGATCCGACTCATGAATTTGCACATAATGTAACAATCAGTAATTCAGATTCCATGGAACTAATAGTGGAACATCTGGTAGAAGATCATCATCTTACAAAAATTAACTTTATTGGTGGATTCAGGGATAATAAAGAAACTATAGAACGACTTACTGCATATAAACGGATACTTACAAAACATAATATTCCAATTGATGAAAGCCGAATTGCTTATGGTCATTTTTGGAGTCATGCCGTAGATTGTGCAAAGAATTTTTTAAGAAGAGATTTTCCAGAAGCTATAGTTTGTGCCAACGACACTATGGCTATTTTCGTAATTGATTATTTAAAAAGTGAAGGCTACCGGGTTCCTCAAGATATTATTGTAACTGGTTTTGACGGAATTTCAGATGCATTTACCTGCGAGCCTTCTCTTACAACTGTACGACACAGATACGAATACACAGGTAATGTTGTTTTTGAAACAATGCTCAAACTTTTAAGCGGCATTTCCAATGTAAAAGATTCAAGCATTAAATCTGAATTGATTTTGCAGGAATCTTGCGGATGTGGACGCCATTCTAATAAATCATATGATCAGTTTTCGCAAAAATATGTAAAAAGAGATGCCTTTTCTACTTTTACAAAGCAAATGGTAAGAGCAGACATCTATTTTTCTGATGAAGATAATATTGATGCCCTGTTTGACCATATTTCAGAGCCACTGGCTTATTTCCAGACTAAGAACTTTATTTACTGTATTGATGAAAATATTACAAAAGAAGATGAATACTTTTTAAGTAATAATTTTACAAAACATAAGATTCCAGGAAAAGTCATAAGTGTAGTTCCATTTTATACAAATATTAATACAGGAACAGTTTTTGCTTCTAAAGAATTACTTAATTACGATTTTTTACAAGAAGATGAACCTGTCTTTAGAATGTTTACTTCAATCTATTACAAAGACAGATGTCTTGGTTATATTGTGTATGAACCAAATGATTATGCAGAATTTGATTTCCGGTCTTTTATGCTTTGGATTTACAACAGTGCAGAAAAAATTGGCAGTTTCTGTCTTAAAAGAGAACTTGAAAAATTAAATCTTAAAGATTATACAACAGGTCTTTATAACCGCCGTGGCATGGAAAAACATTTTTCTCAAGTGTATAAAGATATTCTTACAAAAGAAGAATACATTTCGGTTATTTGTATTGATATAGATTATCTTAAAAAGATTAATGATAAGTTTGGTCATGAAGGCGGGGACAATGCTATTCTTCAGACAGCAAATGCCATTAAAAAAACTTTTGCAAAAAACGGCATTTGTGTAAGAACTGGTGGCGATGAATTCTGTGTTCTTGTGCATTCAGAAAAGAAACAGAACATAGACAAGCAGATTGAAAAACTTACTAAATATCTTGATGACTACAATGCAACTAGTGATGTAGCTTATAATGTAATGTGCAGCTGCGGTTATTTTACACTTTGTTCAAAAGATTTTACCAGCTTTGTAGAAATGCAGAAAATGGCAGATAAAAAACTTTATGAAGTAAAAGATATTCACCATGCTAATTTGAAAGATAATGCCAGCAGTGTATTAAAAGTATAATCTATTTAATGTTTTTTCTTTATCTGTTAGAATATTTGTTATGGAAATAAAAGCCTTTGATTACATTATTATAGGTGCTGGTCCTGCAGGACTTGCCGGTGCTCAGTATGCTGCCCGTGGTGGTTTAAAAACACTGGTACTGGAAGGAATGGGTCCTGGTGGTCAGGTTATGCAGATTAATGAATTGGAAAATTATCCTGGCGTATTTCCTGCAATAAATGGTAGTGAATTTATAGAAACTATGAAGCAGCAGGCCGAAAGTTTTGGTGCTGAAATTGCTTATGTACAGGTGCTTTCTATAGATAAAACTGGTGACATTTTTGTTATAAAAACACGGGACACAGAATATCATTCAAAATGTCTTTGTATAGCAACTGGTGCCATTCACCGAAATCTGGAGGTTCCTGGGGAAAAAGAACTTACAGGCAGAGGTGTTTCTTACTGTGCTGTTTGCGACGGACCTTTTTTTAGAAATAAAAAGATTGTGGTAGTTGGTGGCGGCGACAGTGCATGCAGTGAAGCAATTTATCTTTCTACCATTTCGTCAGATGTTCAGATTATTCACCGCAGAGACTCTTTTAGAGCACAGAAGGCTGTAGTTGAAAAAATGCTGGATAAAGGTGTTAAGCCTGTTTATGATTCTGTGGTAAAACAGATTAATGGTACTGTAAAAGTAGAATCTGTTACTGTTGAAAATGTAAAGACTGGAGAACAGTCTGAAATTGCCTGTGATGCGGTTTTTGTATTTACAGGAATGATTCCTCAGACTAACCTTGTAGATATGCTGCCTAAAGATGAAGGTGGGTATATAAAAACTAACGAAGAGATGGAAACTATTATTCCGGGGCTTTTTGCTGCGGGAGATGTCCGTTCAAAGAGTTTCCGTCAAATTGTGACTGCCGTGAGTGATGGAGCGATTGCTGCTAACCGGGCAAAAGAAATTATTAATCATAAATAAAAAAAGTTATTGGGGATGTAGATTAGATGCAGAAAAAAAGTAGGATTAATAAAATATTGGGACTGTCAGTTTTGCTGGTTCTTATAGCAGGCGGTTCATTAGCATATCTTTTTGCCCAAAATAATTCTGACCTTCAGTTAGATTTATCTGTTCAAGCTAAAAATCTCCCTTCAAATATTACTTTCTGGAGTGACTATCCTTCTGATGTTCTGGCTCAGGCTCTTGTAGACCGCATGACAGATACAGAACTTCTTTCTCAAATACTCATGTTTGGCTGGTCTGGTGCAGAACCAAATGAACTTTTGTTTCAGTGGGTTGACCGTGGACTTGGAAGTGTAAAGGTTTTTGGATGGAATACAGATGATATTAATCTTGTTGCAAAATCTGTAAACAGACTTCAGACCAGAGCTGCAAAAAATAATCGTTTTGGAATTCCTCTTTATGTTGCTACTGACCAGGAAGGTGGATGGATTCGTCACGTAAAAGGTGACACTTCTATTACACCAGGAAATATGGCAATTGGTGCTTCCGGATATCCTTCTGACGCATGGTACAGTGCTTTTTATATCTGCCGGGAAATTCGTGCCCTTGGTATTAACATGAATTTTGCGCCAACAATTGACTTATTTACAGACCACGATTCAACAATTATTGGAACCCGTTCTTTTGGTGAAGATCCAGATAAAAGTGGTATTCTTGGTGCGGCATTTGCAGCTGGAAGTATGGCTGCCGGTGTTATTCCAACAGTAAAACACTTTCCAGGTCATGGGGACACAAGTTTAGACTCACACGGAAAACTTCCTGTTATTAATATTGACGAACAGACTTTTAGAAACCGTGAACTGGTTCCATACAAATATTTAATTCAGGATAATGTACCTGCAATTATGTCTGGTCATTTAAGTTTTCCACAATTAGATTCTTCCGGGGCACCTGCCAGTCTTTCTAAATATTTCCTTACAGATTTGCTTAGAAATGAAATGGGCTATGAAGGTTTAATTATTACAGATGATATGCAAATGGTTGGTGCAACTGTTTTTGCCGGTTCATTTAGTAATGCTGTAAAACTTGCTATTCAAGCTGGAAATGACATTATTTTGTCTTCTTCTACTGCAAGATTGAATGAATCTATGTGGACAAAAAATCTTGAAGAAATGACAACAAACCAGGAGTTTAAAACTCAGGTAAAAACTGCTGCATACAGAGTAATAAAGTCAAAACTGGAATATTTTAAAAACGGAGATCCTGCTCCTTTGTATCCTGATGCGGCAACTATTTCAGAATTTGTTCCAGATAGAGAAGGCGAAGAATATTTCCTTTCTCTTGCCTGCCGTTCAATTACTGTTCAGAAAAAAACTTCGCTTCCTGTAAAAAACAGCGACGAAAGTAAAGTTTTACTGGCTGGATCTTTAGACAGTTTCTTTAAAGCTGGAAAGGAGCGATATCCTAATTCTGCAAGTTATCACTACCGCCACGACGCTGCAAATATTGATGATGTTCAGGCAGTTATAGACGGCATAAATTATGCAGCCAGAGGATGTGACACTATTATTCTTTGTGTTGCAAATGAAAAGCACCAGAGAATTGCCCAGGCCTTTAAAAATTCCAAAAAGAAGATAATCATTCTTTCAACCATGTCTCCTGTATTTGCAGAAAAACTGGATTGGGCAGATTCAGTTTTGCTTGGCTACAGCTGGTACTGCGATTACACAATGGAAGCTATGATTGCTGCTGTAAATGGTGAGTATGAACCAGAAGGAATAAGACCTTATAAATAATGATGAAAAGAGATTCTATGAAAAATCTGGAATCTCTTTTATTTTTTTATACTTAGCGTCGTAGCTGTGGGAGTTTGGTCTTATTCCCAAAATACGTTCATTTTCTGCTGTAAGCTGAAGTTTTATCATCTCTTTAAACACATTCATCAATGGTTCAGGATCTAAATCTTTGTCTACAAAATCGATTGTCTGCAATTCTTTTATAAGATAATAACAGCATTCAATTGTAGAAATGTATTCAGGTTTTGGTTCTCTTTTAAAAGTAAAAATAGAACGGTAATCACCATAAAAAGAAACTCTTGGTAAATCTAGTAAAAATGGATTATGTTCAATCATCTTTTTAGAACAAAACCAGGTTGCATCTAAAATCAAAACTAAAAGAGTTCTGTCACCTACAATTTCTTTAAAGCCTTCTTTTTTAGCTGTCCATGCCTCTTCTCCAGGATACATCATAACCGGAAAATATTTTTCATCGTGAAGAAGCTGTTGTAATCTTGCATTTTGAGAAAAATCCAGGCCTACAATAATTTCTGAATCTTTTAAGGTGATATGAGATAAATTTCCAGTTCCTGTTCTCTGTCTTTTTGCTTCTTTTGGATGCATAAGAAGAACAAACTTTATTCCAGTATCAAGTTCTTTTGTGTATTTACATAAACAACTGTTTTCGGGCTTAAAGCACCGCATGCAACGATCACTCATGAAAAAAATGATACCATAAAAAAAGAAATATTAAAATATTAAGCTTCCCAGGTTTATTGATTCTTTTTATCTTTCCAATCTAATGGGGTAGGGGATGAAGAATATTGGAAAATGATGTATATTATTACATATGAAGAAAATCTTTGGGGTTTTATTATTAGTTTTCTCTTTTACCGGGTGCAGTTTAAAGTATGATAATGAAATTGTAACCAAAGATAAAACTCCGGAATTTATATTTGAAAAGCCTGCTTTGACACGAGTTGAAAATGGCAAAAAAACCGTTATTGTTGGAGCTGAAAAAATAGAAAAATATAAAAGCAATTCCGTTTTTTATGCCAGCGATGTTAATTTTGAAACTTATGACAATCAGAATACGGTAGAAGCTAAAGGCGATTGTGGTTTACTTTATGCAAACTTAGATTCTGAAGTTTATGAGCTTTTTGATGATATTAATTTATACAGCAAATCTTACAATGCGACTTTCCATGCAAATGTATTAAAATGGAATGGCAAAAATGAACAGTTGATAGGCTCCCAGAGAGATACTGTAAGAATTGAAAAAGATGATACCATTATGTTTGGAACAGGTTTTTCTGCCAGCGGTGTTAGCGGTACTTTTAGATTTAATGGAACTGTTACTGGAGAAATGAAATCAGAATGAAAAAAATATATTTAAGTCTAATAATAGTTTTATTTGCCTCTCTTTTATATGCAGAAAAAATCTCTTTTTCAGCTTCCAGCATGACAGGGCAAACTGGAAATGCAAATGCCGTAACCAGACTTGTGGGAGCCGCTTTTGTTCAAACTCAATCTATGGAAATTGCAGCGGAACTTATAGAAATGTCTGGTGAAAATTACAGATACATTAAGGCAGAAGGAAATATTACAGGTAAAAATCTGGAAACCAATATGGAGTTTACCTGCGATTCTCTTGAATATGACCGCGTTACAAAAATTGCAGTTTTAAAAGGTGATGTTTCTCTTAAAGATGCTGAAAATGATGTAAAAGCTGAAGCTCAGATTATTGAATATAATCAGGAAACAGAAGTGGCAGTTTTACAGATTCAGGTAAAATTAATTCAGAAAGATAATACTTGTAACGGGGCTTATGCTGTTTATCAGAAAAAAAATCAGATGCTGGAAATTTCTGGTAATGCTCAGGTTCGACAAAAAGATGATGTTTTCAGGGCGCAGCAAATCAGCTTAAATATGAAAACTCAGGAAATCTCTTTAACAGGAAATGTAAAAGGTTCTGTAACCCAGGAGGCAACAAATGATTCTCGGTAATAGGGATGAACTTAGAGTTTCAAGTTTGTATAAAAACTTTGGCAGAAAAGAAGTTGTTAAAGGCGTAGATTTTTCCATGAAAACCGGGGAAGTTCTTGGACTTTTAGGACCAAATGGTGCTGGTAAAACAACTACTTTTTATATGGTTGTAGGTTTTTATAAGCCAACTGCAGGGGACGTTTTCTTAAACGATGAATGTTTAACCGGTCTTCCAATGTTCAAGAGAGCACAAAAAGGAATTTCGTATCTTCCACAGGAACCTTCAGTTTTTAAGAAATTTACTGTAGAAGAAAATATCTGGGCTATTCTTGAAACCAGAAAAGATATGACTTTGCAGCAGAAAAAAGACCGTTTGGAAGAACTTATAGAAGAATTTTCTATTGGAAGAATTAGAAAACAGTACGCTTATACTCTTTCTGGTGGTGAACGCCGTAGAACTGAAATTGCCCGTTCTCTTGCAATTGAACCAAAATTTCTTCTTTTGGATGAACCTTTTGCCGGTATTGACCCGATTGCAGTTGCAGATATTAAATCTGTTATAAAGTTACTGGCAAACAGAGGAATTGGTGTTTTAATTACAGACCATAATGTTCGCGATACACTGGAAATTACAGACAGAGCTATTATTATCAATACAGGATCCATTGTTATTCAAGGATCAAAAGAAGAAATATTGCAAAGTGAACTGGCCCGAGAAATCTATCTTGGTAAAAACTTTTCTATGTAAATCCTTATATTTATTTGACATTGAACAATTCTTGCATTAAAATTGGAAGTGAACTATTCTAAACTTTTAAAATTAGGAGCAAATTAAATGCCAGCATGGTTATTGTATTTGATTCTCCCAATTGTTGGAATTGTTCTTGGATGGATTATTCGCTGGTTGTATGCCAGATTTCAATTATCTGCTTCAGAACAGAAAGCTGAACGTGTAAAACAAGATGCTATTAGAGAAGCTGAAGCACAGAAAAAAGAAATTTTGTTAAATGCAAAAGATGAGCTCATTCGGGAAAGAAATCAGCAGGAAAGGGAGAACCGGGAGCGCAGAGCTGAAGTTCAGCGTTATGAAGCCCGCGTAAACAAAAAAGAAGAACTTCTAGATCAGAGAGCAGCAGAATTTGAAAAGAGTGAAAAAGAACTTGCAGATTCTAAAGCTGCAATGGTAAAAAGAGAAGAAGCTCTTGCTAAACAGGAAGAACTGTATAGAACTGAACTTGAAAAGATTTCAGGTTTGTCTGCTCAGGAAGCAAAAGATTTAATCATTAAAAGCCTTGAAAATGAAGCTAGACACGATGCTCAGGCTATGATTAATAAAATTGAGCAGGAAGCACAGCTTACAGCAGAAAAGAAAGCAAAAGACGTTCTTGTAACTACAATTCAGCGTCTTGCACCAGAAGTAACAAGTGATATTACTGTAACAACAGTTTCATTACCAAGTGATGAAATGAAAGGCCGCATTATTGGTCGTGAAGGTCGTAACATTCGTACTCTGGAAACTCTTACAGGTGTAGATATTATTATTGATGATACACCAGAAGCTGTAGTAATTTCTTGTTTTGACCCAGTTAGAAAAGAAATTGCAAAAGAATCTTTGGAACGCCTTATTTCTGATGGACGTATTCATCCTGCAAGAATTGAAGAAGTTGTTCAGAAGGTTACACATGAAATTCAGAACAAGATTTATGAAGAAGGTGAAAGAGCCCTCTTTGATCTTGGAATTCATAACATTAGTACTGAAGGTGTTCGTGCATTAGGTCGTTTGTATTTCCGTACAAGTTACGGACAGAATGTTCTTACACACTCTAAAGAAGTTGCTATGGCTGCAAGCCTTATTGCTGCTGAAATTGGAGCAGATAGAGAACTTGCTAAACGTGCTGCAATTTTACACGATATTGGTAAGGGTGCAGAAAACGACAGTGATCAGAACCACGCAGAAGTTGGTGCCGAAATGGCTCGCAAAATGGGTGAAGACGCAAGAGTTGTTAATGCAATTGCTGCTCACCATAACGATGTTGCTACAGAAACATTGGAAGCAGTTATTGTTCAGATTGCAGATGCAATTTCAGCTGCTCGCCCAGGTGCACGTCGCGAAACAATTGACAACTATGTAAAACGACTTGAAAATCTTGAAGCTATTGCAGAAGGATTTAATGGTGTTGAAAAAGCATATGCTATTCAGGCTGGTCGTGAACTTAGAATCCTTGTTAATAACGAAAAGATTACTGATGGAGAAGTTAAGGAATTAGCAAGAAGTATTGCTAAGCAGATTGAAAATGATTTGCGTTATCCTGGAAGAATCCGTCTTACAATGATTCGTGAAACACGTATTGTAGATTATGCACGCTAATTAATAGTGTTGTTAAATAGAAAGAGACTGTCATTAAAATGACAGTCTCTTTTTTTTAGCATTAATTCAATTTATTTACGAAGATAAATAATTGAACCAAGAATCATAAGGTGACCAGCAAATCTGTATAACCATGGAAGAAGTGCACTCTTAAAGAAGCTGCCTGCTCCAAGGAAATCCATAAGAACAATTGCAATAATCCATACAATCATAATAATAATCATAAGAATGTTACCAAATGTTCCTAAACGGTCACCAATGAAAAGGGCGAGAATTAAGAAAATACCAGAGATAATTTCAATAACTCCATATGCGTAAATAAGGATTGTTTCAAGTGTTTTATTACCAATAATGTTTCTAATAGCTGAAACACCTTCATCTCCGCCACCCATAAAAGTCCAGATACCTGCTACAGTAAGTAAAAGACCCAACGCAATCTGAAGAAGTACTCTTCCAATAGAAAATCCTGATGATTTTGACATTTTATCCTCCGTCAAAAAAAGTAGGTTTGTAGGTTATTAAACCTTTTATTTGATTGTGTGCTTTTAGCCTTTATACACAACCTTAAATTTTTGAAATACAAGTTTGATGTCTGGAGTAAATTCGAAGCCAAGAATATCGCCTTCTTCTTCCAGGTATTCCTGCTTTTTTTCTCTCCATGCTGTTAAATCTTCATCTTCTCCTTCTAACTGTGCTAATTCCCATGGAACTTCATTAAAAGGAATAATTTGAACTTCTTCCAGTTCAATAACACAGCGTGGTGTTTCTGAACGGTCAAGTACAAGATAAAGTTCTTCTGTTACAGGAAGAGGCTCTCCATCAATTGAAAAAGTTGCAAAACTAGAAAAAAGTGCAGTTTTTTTACCTGTGAGAACCAAGGTTAATAGTTCATCTCCTACGAATCCTTTTGCTTCAAAAGAAAGGTCTCCTGCACATCTGTCTTCCATGGAGCGACCGGTATTTATAAGAAAATTGTTCCAGTATTCATCTAATTCTGTCATAACTTTCACCTATTTTTTGCAAAGTCTAAGAACAAAGGCAAGAATAAAAAATAATGCAGGAATAAGGATACAAAGTAGCGGTATTAAAGGAATGCCGAATATAGCAACTGTAGGAGAGGCAAAGACTTCCAAATCAATCATTACTTTATAAATGAGTGCAGCAAAGTTTGTTAAAAAACCTATAACAAGCATCATCCAGTAGGCTTCACGGGTTTTTGACATAACAAGAATGGCCATAAAACTTACAAGACCATTTAATATCAATTCAATAATATACAATAAGATTTTTGAATCCATAATTTCTCCAGTTGTTGATAATTATATTATCGGGTTGTCTTTAGAAAGAAAAAGGATTGTTTTTTAATTTTGTAAAAACACCTTTATCTGCTCCAAAAGGAATAATAGACGGACTATTATAGTCGGGGTTAATTACAATCTGACAGTCTAAACAATGAAGTATAAATTCGTTGTATTTGTTTTCTGGTATTTTTGTATATAAATATGGACCTTTTCTTGTCCAATATTTTGTTAAAACAGGATCATAAATGAACCAGTCTTTTTCCTGTCTTAAAGGTAATTCCTGAATTAAGTTGTAGATTCCTCTTGTAATTGCAGTTTGCATGGCATAGGGTACACAAATTGCATTTGCAGGATAGAGTTTTTCTACTGGCAGTTCTAAACTTTGAATTACAGAGTTTTTTACAGCTGTAAGATAGATTGTCTGGGTCCAAGGCAAAGGTGGTTCAATAATTGCTGCGTCTACTTTGGAATAATCTATATTTTGTGGATTCCATGGGCTATAGACAGAAGTGTTTTGTGATGAAAAGAATAAGCCCGCCATAAGAGCTTCTTTTTTTGTAGAAAAAGCCATAACAGTTCTTGAAGGTTGTTTTGAATTATCTAAAAGTTCACTGCAGGCTTTTTCCATACGAGATTTATCTTCGCAGATAAAACTTCCGGTTAAACCTTTGGAAAGAAAGTTTTTAAAGTAAGTAAAAGCAGATCCTCCATGCCAGCCTAAAATAGCACGACCATTTTCCTGATACATATCTGTAAGACGAACAGTTTTTCTAGTATACAAAAAACAGTTTCTGGCACGAGTAATCATTCCGTATTTTTTATAAATGTT
>JAKSTH010000076.1 GCA_024402655.1 Treponema sp.
GATGCAAGAAGGACAGCTTCTGATTTTTTTGCTTCCTTCTGTAATTCTTTTAACAACTTTGCTTTTCCGCGAACTGTAATATATTCTGGCTGGAAACCATTTTCTATATCAATAGCCATTCTGGATTTTGGTAAATCTATTAAATGACCAACCGAAGCTCTAACTATATAACCTGGTCCAAGATATTTTTCAATTGTATGGGCTTTTGTAGGAGATTCTACAATAACCAGTGTTTGTGGTGCCTTACTTTTTTTTGAGGTTTTCTTTGTTGATTTTTCAGCCATATATTTTCCTTATTTATATACTATTCTAAAACAATTCACCTTGAATGCAAGAAGGATTTTTATTTTCTTTTTGAATTCTTTCTCCCGGCACTAAAAGTAAAGTTTTACAATATTCTTCATAATCATTTATAACCGGTGCTCCGGCTTCCAGATATTTATTCAAATCATTTTCCAGTTTGTAATTACTTACTTTTCCCTGGGCATGATCTTTTTCCAAGTCGCTTTTTACAATTTGTGCAATTGTTTGTGCATTCTGAGAAAAAGCAGCAGAATGAATCATAACATCTTTGCCCCACTCCAATGCAAAATCAGCTGTTATTAAAGCACCGCTTCCTGCTGGAGCTTCTATAACAACAGTTGCAGGTGATAATGCTGCTATAATCCTGTTTCTTGCAACAAAATGCCATTTTTCAGTAACACTGCGAGGTTCAAACTCACTTACAAGCAAACCTCCAGTCTGTAAAATCTGAGCCGCCATTTTTTTATGCCCATATGGAACTACATCATCTATTCCACTAGGAAGCACAGCAATAGTTTTCCCCAGATTTTCCACACAAAGCCCTTTTTCTTTGCAATCAAAATATGCATTCAGAACACCCTGATGTGCATATCCGTCTGCACCATTTGCCAGTCCGCTTATAACAGTACATCCAGAAAGGGATGCATCATAAGCAAAAGACACAGCAGCTTTTTTCCCATTCTGAGAAAGCCGCCTTGTACCTACAACAGAAACACTAGTCTGATTTAACAGCTGAGTATTTCCTCTGCAATACAAAATAAAAGGTGGATCGGTAATTTCTTTTAGTAAGGAAGGATAAGATTCTTCAAAATAGAACAAAGGTTCTATTTCCATAGACTGACAGATTCTTACGATTTCTTTTGCATATAAAAGATTTTGTTTCCCATTCCAGACTGATTTCTTAGAAATATGTCGCCCGACTTTTGTTTCAATATCTTCTATAGAAAGTAATGCAAGTGTATTAGCACTGTCAATATTCTTTAATAAAAAAAGTTTCTCCTGGAAGGTTAAAAATGTTATTCTTCCAAGAGAAATATAAAAGATTAGTTTTTCGTATTGGTTTTGTAATAAATTAGTTTGAGTAAGCTTCATCAAGTACTTGCTTTTTATTTGCCTCTGCCTGTTGTTTTGTTTTATCAGATTTTGTACTTGCTATGATTTTATCAAACATTTCTGTAGCTTTATCGTAGTTTCTAGTCAGATAATAGGCATTTGCAAGCACAAACATCCCGTCAATATTCTTTGTGTCGATTGTAAGGAGTTTTTCCAAATGAGGAATTGCATCTTCTGGCTGATTCAACTGATAAACATACAAAACACCAATGCCATACAAAGCATAAGCATAACGGTCATCAATAGCTAAAGCTCTTAAATATGCTTTTTCGGAAAGGGCATAATAATTTTCCATCTGCTCATAAGAACCTGTTGCTTCAAAATCTAAAGATGAATTTCCTAAATAGCCTGCACAGTTACCTACATAATAATAAAGATTTGCATTATCCGGATAATATTTTAAAGCTTCCTGAAAGTTTTCCATTGCTTTGCCATACATTTTCTTATCCAGATATTTTAATCCCACAACTTTATACCACATTCCTACTTGAGAATGTTTCTGGGAAATTTCTTCTGCCTCTTTATTATATTCCTTTATTGCTGCTTCAATTTCTTCCAGAGAAACCGGATTTGAACTAGTGCTTTCCATTCTTTCAATTCTTTTTTTAAGAACATCTTTTCCAGAACTTTTACAGCCAGTAAGCATAGTAACCAGCAATAAACACATAATAACAGTAACGGCTTTTTTCATTTTAAATTCCTTAAATATAATATACTAATTATTTTCTAATTTTGGAAAATATTTTTCATGAACATTTTCCAGTTGATTGTCAGTAACATGAGTATAAACCTGAGTAGTAGATAAGTCTGAATGCCCCAACAGCTCTTGTACAGAACGCAAATCTGCGCCACCCGAAAGTAAGTGAGTAGCAAAAGAATGGCGTAATGTATGAACTTTAGAATCTACCCCAGAAAGAGCCTCTAGTTCCTGAAAACGCTTCCATACACCTTTTCTAGATATAGGGTCGCCTTTATAATTTACAAATAATTCAGGTACAACTTTATTTTTTACAAGCTGTGGCCGTACATTATTTATATAATTTACAAGTTTTTCTTCTGCTCTACCACCAAAAGGAACAATTCTTTCTTTATCCCCTTTTCCATGTACTAAAATTAAATGTTCATTTAAGTGTAAATGGGCAGTGGTCAGATTGCAGGCTTCACTAATTCTTAATCCACAGGAATAAATCAATTCAAAAAGTGCATCATCTCTTTGACCCAGCAATGTGGAAGTATCTATAACACCAAGTAATTTTTCAACTTGGGAAATATCTAAAACTTTTGGAATTTCTTTGTGGATTTTAGGTCTGTCCAGCAGTAAAAGGTGATTTTCAGGCCAGTAATTTTTTCTAACCAGATAATCTCCTAAAGCACGCAAGGCAGACATATCTTTAGCTAATGTTAACTCTGTAACATTTTCAACTTTTCTAGATGCAAAATAAAAAGTAAGATTTTTTGGTGTTACTTCTGTTAATTTTATACGCTCTGACTGCAGCCATAACAAAAATTCCCGGGAAGAAATTCTATAAGTTAAGGCTGTCTGTTCAGAGGCTCTTCTAACAAGAATTAAATCTGTATAAAATAAATCCAGAAAACCATCTATAGTCAATTTTGTACCAGATATTATTTGTCAAAAAGATTAATTGTTCTGCCAAATTCTGGTTTACTCCAGATTGCAGGCTGACTTAATGAATCTTGTGAAACATAACCTTCTGGTGGAGTAAGAGGGTTCTTTGTCTGTGTTGGATGAAGTGAAGGAACATCATCTTCTGCAAATGATAATCCTATTGTTTTTTCATCGCTGCTTTCTGTCTTTGTTATTGTAGAAGATCCAAAAAAGTCGAATTCGGCAGGTTTAGAAGTTTTTACTGGTTCAGATGTTTTTTCCGCACTGGCAGCAACATGTGTGTTAGTAAAAAGATTCTGGAATTCTTCTGGATTTACAACTCCTGGGTCATAAACAGTTTTTACAGGTTCTTCAACAACTTCTTTTCGTTCAATAAAATTGCTTCCTGCATTTTCAAAACCTGTAGCAATTACTGTTACACTGATTTTATTTCCTAATTCTGGCTGAGTTACCTGGCCCCAGAACATGTTATATTCTTTATCTGCAGAAGAAGAAACAATTTTACAAATTTCTCCAACTTCGCTAAGGGTAATTTCTTCTGATGAACAAATATTAATAAGGAGGTTCTTTGCACCATCAATACGAGAATTTTCCAGCATAGGATTGTTAATTGCTTTAGAAGCTGCTTCTACAGCACGGTTTTCACCTTCTGCAACACCAATACCAAAAATAGCATTACCCTGACCTGCCATTGCATTTCGAACATCTGCAAAGTCAGTATTAACATCACCAGGGTTAGTAATAATATTTGAAATACCTTCTACACCCTGACTTAAAATTTCATCTGCACGTTTAAATGATTCGCGAACAGTAAGATTTTTATCGATATTTTTGAACAACTGTTCATTTGGAATTACAATTAATGAGTCTACCTGTTCATGAAGTTTTTTAAGACCTTCCTGAGCCTGTCTCATTCTAACATTACCTTCAAATTCAAAAGGTGTAGTTACTACTGCAACAGTTAAACAACCAAGTTCTTTAGCAATGCGAGCAACAATTGGAGCAGAACCTGTTCCAGTTCCACCACCCATTCCGGCAGTAATAAATACCATGTCGGCACCTTTTAAAACATTTGCAATTGCTTCTTTATCTTCTTCTGCAGCCTGTTCACCAATTTCTGGTTTACCACCGGCTCCAAGACCTTTAGTAACTTTCTGTCCAATAGGGATTTTTGTTTTAGCATTATTTCTGGAAAGAGCCTGCAAATCTGTATTTAAAACAATAAAATCTACATTGTTAATTTCGTGGGCAATCATACGATTTACGGCATTTGAACCACCGCCACCACAACCTACAACTTTAATTACAGTTGGACTGGCTACAGGTGCATCATAGTCGTTGCTGTATTCATCTTTTTTTCCAAAAACTTCGAAATCTTCGTTATTTGCTTCAACATTAAGAATATCCATATTTCCTCCCTATATATGAACCCATAAAAAGCTATTAAAAAAATGTTTCTCTAAGTCTTTTAAAGATATTATCTTTATTTTTTCCTCTTTTTCCCGAACCAGAGGAATGTTTACCGTTAGACTTTGGAATTAATTTATTTGCCTGAACAAGACCAATTGCTGTAGCAAAATCAGGGCGACGGTAATCCTCTTCTTTTCCCCCAAGACTTTCTGGAATACCAATTCGCACAGCTGAAGTTCTAAATTTGGCCTGAGCAAGTTCTACAACACCTTCCATCATTGCACCGCCACCAGTCAAAATAATATTGCCGGAAAGCTGTGTAATTGAATCGCTGGTATTTTTCTTTATTTCTTCTCTTACAAGTGTAAAAATCTGTTCCATTCTTGCCTGAATAATCTGACACAACTGAGAGCGAGCCAAAAGTTCAGGGTCTCTTCCACCAACACCAGGAAGAATAACATCTTCATCATCTTTACCAATTATTGGAAGCCAGCAGCAGCCAGACTCAAGTTTAATTGTTTCTGCTGCAGCCATTGGAATACCAGTAACAATAGAAATATCGCTTGTAACAAGATTTCCACCAACAGGAATAGAAGCAGTACTAACAGGAGCACCGTGGAGCAATACCATAACATCTGTTGTATCAGCTCCAAGATCTATAAGAATAGAACCTAATTCAAGTTCATCATCATGACAAACTGACTGAGTCTGTGCCAGAGTTTTAAGCATAACTGCATCAAGGAAATAGTCAGCTCTGCTTATACAAGATTTCATATTCTGAATTACAGTTTTTGATCCTGTAACAATATGTACTTCAACTTCAAGCTTAAAGCCTAAACGATTAATTGGTGACTGAGTTCCAATAGAAACACCGTCAACTAAATAATTTTGTGGAATAACGTGGATTTTTTCTCTATCTGCAGGAGAATTAATTGCAATTGTAGTTCCAATTACTTTATCAATATCTTCCTGGGTAACAACACTGTTATTGCTTTTTGGATTTGGCTTAATAGGAACAATTCCCTTTGCGTTCTGACTCTGAATTAAAGAACCACCTACAGCAACAATTACAGAAGAAACAAGCATACCTGCAGACTGTTCAACTTCTTCTATTGCAGCTTTAATAGCGTCCTTTGCTTCTTCAATATTAACAATAACACCGTTTTTAAGTCCGGCTGATTTTCTTGAGGAGGTAGCAATTATTTCAAGTTTACCGTCATAATCATACTTACCAACGGCAACTTTAATTAAATTTGTACCAATGTCTAGACCAACTACAGTTCGTTCGTCATTCATCTCCAATCACCCCACCTTGATCTTTTATTTTGCATGAAAATGAACCATAACGTAAATCAACTTCTGTTACTTCTGTATCCAGTAAGTTTACTACATCTAGTAGTACCATCATATACTTTAATGCGTCTTCGTTCAATGACCGGTCTGTTAAAACTCTAATTTTTGACTGAGCTGGAATAAGAGCCAATTCATAGTTACCAAATTCTTTTGGAATAACACAGATTTCTGCAATACTTGCAAAATAATTTTTATTTTTTGTGCTGATGTTTGCAATCTGTTCAATAAGAGTTTTGTATTTTGAAGGAATTTTCATTCCACCAGACATCTGTTCAATTGGTAAGCCTGAAATTACAGGAATAACTTTTGAAGTTAAAACAGATGAATCTTTTAATGGGAATAAAACACCGTTTTTATCAATCTGCATAGGATATGAAAATCCGTTTTCAACAACACATGTTACGGCAACTGGCTGACGTTCAACTACATCAATATAAATTTTATCTGGAAATTTCTTTTCTACAGTTACACGATCTATTCCTGGTTCTGAAGAAATAAGTGACACAGCCTGTTCTACGTTAAAATCAAACCATGTACTGCAATTCATAGGAATGAGTTTAGAAGCAATTTCTTCTGGTGTATAAATTTTTTCACCAGATACAGTTACTCTTGGACTTGCAAAACTTGGCAGCATATATTTGTAAACTACAAGTTCACCAATGAGAAGAATACATAAAACAATAAATGTAATGATAATGATTTTTATTTTCTTATCATTCTTATCTGCTTTTCCAGAAAAATTTTCTGCAGACACAGTATCTCCTGATTCAAATTTAAAGTCTTCATTAAGCAACAGTCCGATATCACTCATATTCTCTTTCCTTTTATAATATAGTCAATGTATCCAGATTTACATCTTCATATACATAATTAACTTCACTTTTTTCTTCACATCTGGAAGCATTCAGAATAAAGCCACACATTGCCAGTGTAACAATGATGGAAGAACCACCTGCTGTAAAAAATGGTAATGGCAAACCTGTAGAAGGTAAAATGCCACACACAACCATACAGTTTACAATTGACTGGAAAAGAATAATTGTTACACAGCCAAAGCTTCCGTACGATGCGAATCTTGAAGGACATTCAAATGCAGTTTTATAACCTCTCCATGCAAAGAAGCACAAAAGAAGGAAATAAATAATAACACCAAGAAAGCCCATAGATTCTGTCCAGCCGGCAAAAATATAGTCAGCCTGAACTTCTGGAATTGAATCCAGTTTTGAAAGACCTCTACCAATACCTGCTCCCCAAAAACCACCGGCAGTAATTGCATTTTTAGAAGCATTTACCTGATAGTTAAATGAAGAAGCACCCTGTTCAGGATTTAAAAAACCAATAATTCGTTCCATACGGTACTGTTCCGAAGTAATCAAAATAATTACAAGAGGAATTGCCAGTAACATAAAAGGAAATATCCATTTAAGTTTTGCTCCTGAAACAAAGAACATTGAAACTCCAATTGCTGCAACAAATACAGTAGTTGAAAAGTCTTTCTGTAAAATAATTAAGGCAAGAAACACCATGAAAATGGCTACACATGGAAGCACATCTCTTTGTTTTTCGTCTTCTATTTCCATTTGTTTGTCAAAATAAGCTGCCAGGTATAAAACCAAAGCAAACTTTACTAATTCAGAAGGCTGGAAGGAAAAATTAAAAGGCATTCTGACCCATCTGTAAGCACCATTCTTCATAATTGAAAAGAAAGGTATAAAGGTCATAATACATAAAACTATTGAACCTATTACAATATAGAGAATCATTTTTTTTATGATTTCCATATCCAACAGGAGAAAAATGAAGAATAAAATCAAACCGGCAAAAGAACAAATACACTGACGTTTTACAAAATAAAAACTATCATTGTTAAAAAATCTTACTGCATAAGTTTGAGAACAAACAAACAATGTGAACATTCCAAGTCCCCAAAGGAGTAAAACCGAGACAAGGAATGCCACATCACATTTGTGATAGTTTTCCATAGGTTTGTGAGCTTCGAAAGTAAAACTATTCTTCATTCTTGCAAACCTCCGGTATTATTTTCTCCAGTTCCATGCTATGTGAACCTTTAAAAACAATCACATCGTTTGTTTTTGAAACTTCCAAAAGAATGGCTACTATCTGTTTGAAAGTTTCGTTACTTTTTTCTTCGAAATAGTAATTTTTTTTATTTTCAGTCCCACCCAGAACTTCAAATCCATATTTCATTTCTGGACCAACAAGAATAGCCAAGTCATATTCATTTTTAGACAAAGCTTTTCCTATTAATTCATGTCCAGCTTTAGATTTTTCTCCCAGCTCTTTCATATCTGCCAGAACAAAAATCTTTTTATTTACATTTTTAACGCCACCTACAAATTCAATAACTTTTTCCATTGAATCTGGATTAGCGTTATAACAATCTTTTACAAGATATACTTTACTTCCGTTTTTTAATTCAGCCTGATCTATTTCCATACGGCCATTTAATTTTGCCATACCTTCAAGACCAGTTTTTATGTATTTAGTTTCAATACCACATTCTTTTGCAAGAGCAATTACACCAAGTGCATTTTCAAAATTATGGCGGCCGCTTAAAGGCAAAGTTACAGTCTGTCCATCTACGCTGAATTTGGTACCAAATAAACCTTCATCACTTATAAATGTTACACCACTTTTTGAAGAATCTACACTTTCGCCATATTTTACAATTTTACCTTTCACACCCTGGCAGCAGAAATCTGCAAATGCATCTGAAGCCGGAACAAAAGCAGCACCTTTTTCAGAAATGTATCTGAAAGATTTTCTTTTTTCTTCTGCAATTTTTTCCTGAGAACCAAGAATACCAATATGGGCAGTTCCAATATTAGTAATAATTCCATATTCCGATTTTAGTACTTTTGAAATTTCACCAATTTCGTCAACACGATTCATGCCCATTTCGAAAATACCATATTCGTGATTTTTACGAATGTTAAATACAGATAAAGGGAGTCCTGTTTCAGAATTAAAGTTTCCCTGTGTATAAACAACTTTATCTCCATATTTTGCCTTAAATACAGAAACAAGCATTTCTTTTGTTGTAGTTTTTCCGCAGGATCCTGTAATGCTGATTTTTACCAGATTTGGAAACTGTGCTACATATGCTTCTGCAGCAGCCTGAAGTCCGTGTAATGTATTTTCTACAAGAATAAAACAAACCTTTTCATTAGCTTTTGCCAAAGAATCATATTCAGCAGTTTTACTTTCATATTCAGCTTTATTTATTAAAACCACAGAAGCGCCTTTTTCAACAGCCTGTGGAATATATTTATGTCCGTTCTGGAATTCACCCATTAATGGTACAAACAAAGTGTTTTCTACAACAGCACGACTGTCTGTAGCAACACAAGAGAAAATAATACTGTCAACATTGCCATAACAAATACACTGGCCATTGAGAGCGTCTAAAAGCTGTTCAACTGTAAGCAAAGACTGCATTATTTTTTCTCCTTTGTCATTTCAACGCGAATAATATCATCGCTTTCTGCTTTATGCATTTTTAATTCTTCAGTGGCAATTTTTTCAATTCTTTCTGCACTGGAAAGAATACTTATGTCACTGATTAATCTTTTATTTTCTTCAATCAGTTTTTCCTGTTTTGCTTCAAGTTCAGTTACTTCTCTAACTAAGCTTGTATATTTTTCTGCCTGAACAGCATACAAAAACAACAGCACAGGAATTGAAAGCGCCAGGATACATACAAAAAGTATTTTAAAGAAATTTCCGGCTTTTCTTTTAGTATCTCTTCTCATATTAGTATCCTATAACTCCATCAAGATGAAACTCTGTTGCATCTTTAATTTTTCTTACAACTCTAAGTTTTGCACTTCTTGAAGGACTGTTTTCTGCAATTTCTTTTGCAGTTGGTCCTACAGGTTTTCTTGTTATTACTTCTGCACAGGCGCTTCCACCACAACGGCATTGAGCCACCTGAGGAGGACAAACGCACTGTTTTCCAAGATTTCTGAAAAAGTTTTTTACAATTCTATCTTCCAAAGAATGGAATGTTATAACACCCATTTTTCCGCCAACTTTAAGGTCGTTAAATGCGTTAAATAAAGATAAAGGAAGTCTTTTTAATTCCCCATTCACCGCAATTCTTAAAGCCTGGAAAGTTCTGGTTGCAGGATGAATAGCACCGTGTCTATAATCACCTGGAACACATTCATAAATAATATCTGCCAATGCTTTAGAAGATTCTATTGGACTACCTTTTCTTGCTTCCACAATAGCCCGGGCAATTCTTCGACTTAATTTTTCTTCACCATAAAGATAAATTAAATCTGCAAGTTCATCTTCTTTTAATTCATTTACTAAATCTGCCGCAGATTTTTCTGTAAGAGGATTCAGTCTCATATCAAGTTTTTCATCATATCTAAAAGAAAAACCTCTTTCAGATTTTTCATAATGAAAAACCGAAATTCCCAGATCAAAAAGAATGATATCTGGTTTTTCATATTCTTCTGGATAATTTGCGTAGAAGTCACTGAACCAGCCGTTATAAAAATGCATTCTGTCTCCAAATTCAGCAAGGCGTTCTTTTGCTCTTGCCTGAATAACAGAATCTGCATCAAGGCCAATTACTTTAAGAGATTTGAATTTTGATAAGAAATTATATGTGTGTCCACCTTCTCCCAAAGTTGAATCAATCATGAGAGGATTATTCTCATAACTTTCCCCAACTGGAGACAAATACTGAAGACATTCATTTAACAGTACTGGAGTATGTACAATTTCCATTTTTTTAAACTGCAATAAGCCAGGTATAAACCTGACTTATTGCAGCCCCCTTCCACCCAATTTATAAAATAACTTATTTACTAAAAACTAATATCATCAAAATCTTCCGCAGCTTCTTTGAAAGATTCTTCACTAGCTTCAAGATACTGTTCATAAGCAGCTGAATCCCACAATTCAACATACTTAGCCATACCAAGAATAGTACAGTCTTTTTCAAGGCCCGCGTATTCACGCAAGCTTTGAGGGATAGACAGTCGACCGTTTTTGTCAAATTCCACATCCTGAGCAGGAGCAATAAAGCGTCTTACAACCATCATGCTTTTTTCTTTAAGCAGCGATGCACTTCCTGTAATTTTGGACTGGAATTCTTCCCATTCATCCATAGTAAAAAGCCATAAGCAGCGTCCTGAACCCTTTGTAATCATAAGTACATTTTGATTTATAGCAGAACGCAATTTAGCTGGAAAAGTAACGCGTCCCTTATCATCTAATGTATTATTGTATTCACCAGTTAATAGATTCATACCCACTTACTACCACTTTTTACCAC
>JAKSTH010000077.1 GCA_024402655.1 Treponema sp.
GAAAGAGCAGCATAAGCAGCAATGAAACCTGCTTCACGACCCATTAATTTTACAAGACCAATACCATTAATCTGGCTGAAAGCTTCCATATGAACAGCAGCAACTGTTTCTTTAGCTCTCTGTACAGCAGTTTCAAAACCAAATGAACGGTCAATGAACATAAGGTCATTATCAACTGTCTTTGGAATACCAACTACAGCACATTTCATACCGCGTTTTTCAACTTCACAAGCGATATCATAAGCACCACGCTGAGTTCCGTCACCACCGATAATGAAAAGCATGTTAATTCCATCTCTTTCAAGACAGTCAACAATTTCTTCTACACGCTGTCCACCACCACGGCTTGTACCAAGGTATGTACCACCAATCTTGTGGATTTCGTCTATTAAATAGCGGTCTAATTCGATTGGTTCATAACCTTCTTCTGCAAAGAATCCATGATATCCAAAACGATAACCTTTAATATTTTTTACACCATAACGTGTATTCAAACAACGAACAATTGCACGAATAACATCATTTAAACCAGGACACAAACCACCACAAGTACAAATACCTGCTTTTGCATGTTTTGGATCAAAGTAGATTTTTTCTCTTGGACCTGCTTTTTCCATAAGGTTTGAAGAATCTAAAACGATTGGTTTTGATGTATCAAACACATTTACATCATTAATAACATATGATGAATCACGAACATAGTTTGCTGTGTAATCACCATGTGCTGTTGAAAGTTTAATTGGAGACTGAATTGTACAAGGTCCCAACGAATCAATTGTAAAGTCGTATTTTTCTTCCATTTGAAAGACTCCTATATAAATACACGTAGCGCGAAAATTATAAAATCAGATACCATAGAATAAACTAGATTAATAAAAAAGTGAATAGGATATTCTCAGAAAATATACTATAATATAGGTAAAACAGGAGTATATATGGCAACAAAAGCCTTAACAAAACAACTTGCTGCATCAAAAGAAGCAAGAAAATTTATTACCAGTGTTTACATATGGATGAGCATTGCCCTTTTCTTAAGTGGCCTCACTGCTTTTATCATATCTAAAAATCAGCCTCTTATAGATTTACTATGGAAAACAAAATATACAATCATAGGCATTCTTCTTTTTGAAATTGTTTTTGTATGGATTATTACTCTGATTATTGAAAAAATACCTGTTATTGCAGCTGCCATTCTTTTTATTTTATATGCCGTTTTAAATGGGATAACACTTTCGGCAATTTTTATTGTATTTAAGCTTTCTTCTCTTACTTCTATTTTTGTGATTTCAGCCCTTATGTTTATATGTATGTCCATATTCGGTGCATTTACAAAATCCAGAGTAAACAGTTTTTACCGCTATTTTGTAATGACCTTCTTTGGACTTGCCATTGCTGCAATTGTAAACTTTATTCTTAAATCAAACATAATTTCCATAATCATTTCTGTAATTTCAGTTTTCCTTTTTATGGGACTTACAGTTTACGAAACTCAGAAAATTGTAAAAGCTTCTGAATTAGCCGATGATTCAGACAAGTTTAAAAAAGCAGCTATTTATGGCGCCCTTCAGTTATATATAGACTTTATTGGCATGTTCCTTAATCTTCTAAAATTATTTGGAAGAGAAAGAGATTAGCCTTACTCTGCGCTTAGGGCTTCTACTGGATCCAGTTTTGCAGCTCTAGACGCAGGATTTAATCCAAAGAAGATTCCTACTACAGCAGAAAACAGGAAAGCTCCTATACAAATTGTAAGACTTAAAGCAAACTTCCACTTTAAGAAATATACAATAATTGCACTTACAATAATTCCAAAAAGTATTCCTAATAAACCGCCAGTCAAACTGATAGTAGCCGATTCTACCAAAAACTGAATTCTTATGTCTTTTGGACTGGCACCCAACGCTTTTCGAATACCAATTTCCTTTTTTCGCTCAGTTACTGTAACAATCATAATATTCATAATACCAATGCCACCAACCAGCAAACTAATGGCAGCAATAGCAGAAAGAAGCATAGATACAGTTCCCAAAGTTTCTTCACTGTTTTCAATCATTGTAGACATAGACATTACAGAAACACTATGGTCTGTTCCTGTTAAAGAATCTGCATATGCTTCTACATCAGAGGCAATTTTAGACGCATAATCTTCAGATGTGGCTTTAATTACCATTTGTGAAGCTGCAGCTTTTGGATTTATCTTTTTCTGATAAAAGCCTTTTGGAACATAAGCTGCATTTTTACTGGAACCAAACATACTCTGTTTATCAGCAAGAACGCCTTTTACTCTAAAACCAAACAAAATGCCGTTCATATCAAGTGTTACAAGTTTTCCTACCGGGTCATCTTCATTAAAAAGAATGGAAGCAACTTCTGAACCAATAAGAATCTTCTGTAAACCTTCTTCTGCATCTGTAATAGTAATAGTTTCGCCTTTATCAATTTGAAGAGAATTGTCTTCCACATATCCATTTTCTACCGCAGAAATAGAACAGGTTGTTTCATTTTCACCATAACGAAGTTTTCCGCTAACATTGTACACAAAATAGATATCTTTTATATTTTCTACATTGTTGTACACTTTTTCTCTAAAATCATCATTTATAGTAATAGAGTTAGCACCAGCTCTTCTGTTTCTATAACTGGCAGAAACCTGAATTAAATCCAGACCTAAAGAACCAAAAGAATTTTTAATATTTGCAGTGGCACTTTCACCAATAGTTGTAATAATAATTACTGACATAACACCAATAATTACACCTAAAAGCGACAGAAAGGTTCTGATTTTATTATGTTTAAACCCTTTAAGGGCATACTGAAAATCCTCAAGCATAAACTTTACCATCCAATAATCTAATACAACGAGGGGCAGAATTACCGATTTTTTCATCATGGGTAACAAGAATTACTGTAGTTCCATTTCTGTTAATTTCTCTGAATAATTCCATAACCATTTTTCCAGTTTCCTGATCCAAAGCACCAGTTGGCTCATCGGCTAGAATCAGTTTTGGTCTTGTAACTGTAGCTCTAGCAATTGCAACACGCTGCTTTTGTCCACCAGAAAGTTCAGAAGGAAGATGTGAAAGTCTTTCTCCCAATCCCATTTGAATTAAAGCTTTTTTTGCCATTTCTTTTCTTTCACCAACAGGCACCCGCTGATACCTTAATGGAACCATTACGTTTTCAAGAATTGTAATATTTGGCAAAAGATTATACTGCTGAAAAACAAATCCAATAGTTTTATTACGAAGTACAGCCAGCTGATTTTCATTCATCTTAGAAATTTCTGTACCATTAATTATTACTTTTCCTGCTGTAGGCTTATCAAGACAACCAATCATATTCATACAAGTTGATTTTCCAGAACCAGAAGGTCCCATAATAGAAATGAACTCACCTTCTTCTACAGAAAAAGAAACATCATTTAGGGCTGTAACAGTTGTTTCCCCCATCTGATATCTTTTAAATACATGTTCAAGTTCAATTACTTTATTTTTAAGCATACGCTCTCCCAGTTTTATTAACGACCACCCATTGGTACCATTCCAGGTCCACCAGCTGGGGCATTACCTCGCTGAAAATTTCCACCACCGTTTCCTGCATTTCCACTGTTTCCATCGTTTCTTGCAGTATTACTGATTTTTGAAGAATCTTTATTCATTCCAGAACGAAGATCGCCACCAAGATTCTTTAACACATCACCTTTTTGTACGCCAGAAGTAATATTAATATATTTGTTTCCATATGGTTCAAATTCAACTTCAACAGTTTCTTCGTTTCCGTTTTTATCAATTCTCTTAACAATAGTCTTTTTATTTTCAAAGCCCAGAACATTTTTACTTACTAAAAGCAAAGTTTTTGGAGCTGTAATTTCAATTGTTCCAGTAAATGAAAATCCTGTAAGAATCTCCTCTGGAGGATTATCAATACGAACTTCTGCATCTACAACTGTAGAACCTCTGGAAGTAATAGTACCAACAGCTGGGAAATAAGAAACATAACCTTCCAACACTTTAGGATAAGCTGGGAATGTAAAAGTTACTTTCTGATTAAGCTTTAATTTTGAAACATCGGTTTCTGCAATTTCAACAGAAGCCTTTAAATAATCGCGATTAATAATAGTTGCAATTTCATTCTGAGCTTCAAGATAATCTCCTTCGTGTACAGAGAGTTTTGCAATAATACCATCAAAGCGGGCAATACATCTTTTGTCTTCCAGTTCCTGCTCTTTTACTTTAAGCTGCATTTCCAAAAGTTCAATTTCTCTTGGAGAAGCGTTCAGTTTTTTCTGAGCAATCTGATACTTTAAGTTTGCAATGTTATACTGCTGTTCCAGGTCAGACATTTTACAAATAATGTCACCTTTTTTTACTCTGTCCCCTTCTTTAAAGTAAACCTTTTCAATAGTTCCGCTGGAAGATGATTTTAACTTCTGCTGATCTGCAGCTGCAATATTTCCAGAAATTTCAATTGTATTTTCAAAAGTTTCCTGAGTTACTGTAAAAGTAACTTCTTCTTCCTGAGAAACCTGTTTTTTACAAGAATTAAAAAATAAAGCTCCCAAAGATAATAACATTACTGCTTTAATGATTTCTTTTTTCATATTTTCCTTCCCACTTCTAATTTACAAATAATTTTTTTACTTCAAGGTTATACTGAAACTTTTTGATTTTATTCTTCAGTAAATTGATGTATGCCTTGTTATACTGATTTTCAGCCTTAATATAATCATTTTTATTTATTAAGCCCGATTTATAAGCTTTTGTCATTTCATCATAAACTTCTTTATAATAGGTAATCTGTTCATTTAAAAGTTGAGATTCCCACATAATAGTTTCTGCCTGAGTTTTATAGCTGCGCTTACTTGAAGTATATTTTTCATAAGCATCGCTAACATCTAAAGCTTCCAGTTTTTTATCTAACTGACTTGACTGTTCACTCAATGTTGAATTTTTCCAGGCAAAAGGATTTACAGAAATATTAAAATTAAGAGAAGGATTTGCTTCAGAAGAAACAGGAACAGAAACTCCCAGTCCCACTCCAAGTCCTTTCCAGGTTGTGTCTATTCCAGCCCCAATTGTAGAAATACTGTCTCCAGTATTCTTTATAGACATGTCGTATTTTAAGTTTCCAGTAAGAGTCCAGTTTTTATTAACAGAACGTTTTAATTCTCCCATTTCCTGATTATATAAAGCCTGTTCAATTTGTGAAAACGATTCTACAGGAAAAGATTCAAAATCAACCAGTTCAATATCTGGAATATCAGTAATTAATGAATTGATTTCATAACCACATTTTGCAGATAAGTCAGAAAGAAGATTTTTAAGTTCTCTGTATGCTTTTTCACAATCGCTGTAAGCAGAATCTTTTTCAATCATGGCAATTTTATATTTAGAAGAAGATTTGCTGTACCCGCTTAAAATTACCTGATCCAAACTTACCAGCTGAGAAAGATAAGATTCTCTAGCCTGCATTAATGAAGAAGCTTTATCATAAATGCTTTGTATTGCAGAAAGGAATTCACCTTCTACACCCATTTCCTGGTTCACAAGATTTTTCTTTGCATTTTGTAAACTTCTTTCAGATTCAATATTGGAAATTTTTAAGTTAGTTTTATTCGCAGTAAGAATATCTGCAGAAACACCAACAGAAGTTCCTGTAACAGCAAGACCATCATTGTCTATTTGTGTTGGCACCGAAGCTGTAACTGCAAGATTATTTAGTCCAGGAACTTTTACACTGGCAGAAGGAGTAAGATTTACCTCTGTCCCTTTTGTTTTTTTATCAAAAGTTACCTTTGCAGTTCCCGAAGAAATATTTACAGAAACACCATTTTTAATATTAGACTGTTGATTTGAAATTTCAGCGGCTTCAAGTTTAATTTTCATTCGTTCCAAATTGCCATTAGTTTTCGCATAACCTTCTAATAATTTTTCATAAGAAATCTCTTCTGAAGAAAAGAATTTCTCGTCCATAAAGTTTTGACCGCTCAATAAAAATGCTGCACTTAAAAATGTTGAAATTAAAATAAATACCTTTTTCATAATACTCCTGCAAGTATAACAAAAAAACGCGGGAAAAAGTTCATTTACAACAAAATGTTATATCCTATTAACAAATTATTATAATTTTATAGACTTCCTACTTTTTTTTACTTATATTTATATATGAACCATTAGTGATTCATTAATTATTAATTTATAGAGGCTACAAATATGAAGATCAAACCTTTAGCAGACAGAGTTCTTGTAAAGAATGACAAAGCAGAAACAAAAACATCTAGCGGCATTATTATTCCAGAAGTTGCACAGGAAAAAACTCAGACAGCTACAGTTATTGCAACAGGTCCTGGAACTGATGATGAAAAAATCACTGTAAAAGCAGGTGATAAAATTATGTACGACAAATATGCAGGAACTCAGGTTAAGATTGATGGTGAAGATCATCTTATTCTTAAAATGAGCGATATCATTGCTGTTATTGAACAGTAATTAATTTTGATTATTCATTTGTTCTTTTAATAAAGAAGCACGGGCGTTTCCAGAATAAATGGCAGCTGCATAATCCAATGACCGCAGCGCATTTTTCCGGTCGCCTTTTTTTATATACGCCTCAGCAATTCTGCAATGCATTTCTGAACGCAGATAATTGCTGCTTTCCCTTCCAATAGTTTTACCATACAATTCAACCGCTTCATCCAGCTGATTAGTAGAATAATAGGCATCTGCCAGATTCATACAAGAATAAGTTGAAACATAAGGTGAAATAAATTTTTCCTCTGAATGTCCGCCGCTTTCATATACACAGAATTCATAGAATCTGAAAGTTTCATTTCTTAAACCCTGATGTGCAGCAAAATATGCAGCAAATTCAGCCATTTTCAAATCCATTTTTGTAATAATAGATTGAACCTGTTTCCAGAAGTCTTCTTTTTTGTCCAGTTCATAAGTATTAACTATAAATTTGTAGAACAATGAATATGCATCATCATACTGACCTGTGCGCAACAAATAGTTTAATGTGTACTGAACCAATAAACTGTGGAATTTAACTTCTTCTGTGTAATTTTCTTCCAAAAGATTCCACAAGTCTGCAGTTTTCTGTTTTTCTGTAAAGTTAGGATCTATTTTATATTTTAAATCAAGTTTCAAAATAGAAAGATATGGATTTTTTTCTACAGCCAAAGCTTTTTCAAGACGGCTTAAAGCATCTTCCATAGGGATTCTTCTTCTGCTGTCATATTTTTCCATTTCCAGACTGGCAAGTCCAATTTCTCTAAGACGTTTTTCTTCTGTAGTTTCATAACGCTGCTGGTTAGATTTATATGCAAAATCTGTATACAAAGCCAGGCCATCCTGAAAATTTGGCCACTGATTTACAGTATAAAGCAGCAGATCATAAGCTGTATTATTATCATCTGTGTTATTTGCAAAGATGATGCTGTTTGTTGTAATAGTCTGTAAAAGTTCGTTGTCTTCTGCAGTAATAGATTTAATCTGCTCCAGATTCTGAGTAACTTCTTTACGAGCTTCGTTTGCTTTTTCTACTTCTGAAACTGCCATATATGCATCAGATTCTAAAGCAACCAGTTTAATTCTTGTAGGATGTTCCTTTCTTCCGGAATGTAATTCAGGATACACATCTATAAAACGTTTTGCAGCAACAACTGCTTCTGCAGAATCGTAATAGCGGCCTGCGTCAAACAAAACCATGGCCCAGAAATAAGCGTCATCTCCATCTGAATAGATTTTTGGTGAAATAGCTGCTGCATTTTCATAATTTCCCAAATTCAAATGATAGACAGCACAGTTTCGAATCCATAAAGAATCATAATTTGCTTTGTAGGCATCATAATAGATTTCGTAAAATTTTGGATCTTTATAATAATCAGGATTTTCCTGGGAATTTACTTTTTCACGTTCAAGAATTAAAACTGCTTCAGAATAAATGGAACCATATTTTGTTCCACGCAATTCTTCACTTTTTTTTGCAGCTTCTGTAACTCTGTTATGACGGATTAAATAATTTGCATAAATTGCAGTAAGTTCAGGATTATGGGCATTTTTTTTAAGTGCCCGTTTTAATAATTTTTCACTTTGCTGGTCTTCACCCATCTGGGCATATCTTTTATATAAACCAATGTAGGACCAGCTGTCATAAGCAACTTTTTCTGTACGTTTTAATTCTTTTAAGGCTGACTTAAAATCGCCTTCTGCAATATAAGAATCAATAACTTCAAAATACAGTGTTAACGACTTTTGCTCCGCCTTCATTTTACAGGAAGACAGAGCAATAGTTGTTATGAGTAAACCAATAAAAATTAAAATGATTGATTTATGATGCTTTACCATTCTTTCCTATTTTATCAAGCACTGCATTAATAAATTTATAGGAATCATCGGTACCGTAATCTTTTGCAATATTTACAGCTTCGTCTATTACAATACCAGACTGCGATTCAGCAACAAAGGCCAGTTCATAAATAGAAGTACGCAAGATTGCAAGTGTAACTTTATTTATGCGGTCAAGACTCCAGCTGGCAGACAAATGATCTTCAATAAGTTTATCAATTTCCTTAATGTGTTCAATTGTACCTGCAATAATCAAGCTGGCAAAAACTTTTGAATCCTGTGGATCTACAGTTTCGTTTTCTTCGGCAGCAGTTTCTGTTTCTGATTTTGTCCATGAGAATGTAAGCAGGTCTTCTACACTGGCCTGTGTTACATCCCATGAATAAACTGCCTGAAAAGCTAATATTCTACCTTTTCTGCGTGACACTTTAGTCTCCCCAAGAAAGAAGTTTGTCTAATGCATCACCAGTTTTCTTATCTTCTACATATTCTGGTTTATTCAAGCCGTCTGCAACCTGCTGTGCTGCAACCTGAAGATACTGCATCTGTTTCTGCTGTGTAAGATTCTGTTTAATATAATCATAAACAGTTACAGTTGTTTCTGGCTGTACTACATCGCTTAAAGAAAGCATTTTAGCAGCATATTTCTTTTCTACTGTAAGGAATCTGAAATCACCAGATGTTTCATTTACATCACAAGTAAAGCCGTCTTCTACATTAAACAAAGCAGAAAGATTTTCAAATGACATTAACAATTCCTGAGCATATTCAGCTCTTTTTGGAACTAAAAGTTCTCCAGCCTGATATCCTGAATCAGCATTGTTAGCCTGTTTAATAATATCGTTTACTGAAAGTTTCTTTGCATCATATTTTGCTTTAATATCGTTTGCTTTAATTTTTGCAGCTTCAGCATTTGTTCCTTTTGGTACAATAACCATGAAAACTTTAATCATGTCGTTCCAAACAAATGATGTTTTGTTGCTTTCATAAGCCTGGCGGATTTCTGAATCTGTTGCAGCAACAGCCTGAATATCTTTCTGTTTCTGTGAAACTACATACTGCTGTGCAATAAGCTGTGTTTTAAGATAAGCTTTGTAGTCATTAATATTCATACCAACCTGTTCAAGAAGAACCTGATCAAGTGTTTTACCCTGCTGTTTAACAAGCAAATCGTTTAATTCTTTTTCAGAAATATTTGCACCTACAGAAGCCTGAACTGTCTGCAAGAAGTACTGATCTACAGTGCTGTCAGGAATTGTAATACCAGCTTTTGTTGCAGCCTGAATTACAAGTTTTTCTTCCTTCAAAGCTTTAAGAACAACTTTTTTCTCATCAAGAGAAAGTTTTCTTCCGTACTGTTTTTCATAAATTGTACAGCGTGTTTTTAACTGCTTTACAGTAATTGATTCAGATTTGTTATATTTAACTACAGAAAGAACCTGTAAATCGTTCTGTGCAAAAACTGCTCCAGAAATGATAAATAACATCATTAAAGAAAGTGCTAATTTTTTCATAGTTATAATTTCCTTTTTCCAATATTATTATCGACTGTATCGTCGTTTGTTATATACCCTAATAACCACATATTAAAAACGGGGTTACAGGGTTTTAAATTCTTTTAATAAGAAAAATCTTAACTGTTTCTAAACCTTTACTTATCAAGTGGTAAACCACCAGAAATTGTAGCACGAATACGACGAACACCAGCAGAAGAAGATTGTTCTTTTTCAATTTTAAAGTCACCAATCTGAGCAGTGTGCTGAACATGAGGTCCACCACAAACTTCTTTAGAGAACCAGTCGTTCTTTACATCGCGACCAATTGTGTAAACTTTAACATCTTCACCATATTTATTTGTAAACAAAGCACGGGCACCTGCAGCCTGAGCATCTGCCAATGGCATAACTTCCATAGTAACTGGCAAGTCTTCCTTAATTTTTTCGTTTACAATTGCTTCAACCTGTTTAATTTCTTCTGGAGTCATTGGACGTTCAAAAGTAAAGTCAAAGCGCATACGTTCTGCGTTGATATTTGAACCTTTCTGAGCAATCTGAGGACCAAGAACGTTTACTAATGCCTGCTGCAACAAGTGTGTAGCTGTGTGATATTTAGTAGCAGCTTCTGACTGTTCTGCAATACCACCTTTAGCTTTTCCTGCTTCTGCAGTTTTTGAAGCTTCCTGATGTTTGCGTTCTGCTTCTTTGAATCCTTCTACATCAACTGTAAAGCCATTTTCAGCTCCAAGTTCCTGTGTAAGTTCCAAAGGATATCCGTATGTTTCATATAAGTTATAAGCAACTTTACCAGAAATAATTTTCTTAGGATTTTTCATAAGGTTTGGAAGCATTTTCTGGAATTCTGCTTCACCTTTTTTAAGAGTTGTGCGGAATTTTGCTTCTTCTGCTGTAAGTTCTTTATAAACTTTCTGAGCATTCTGTTCCAATTCTGGATATGCATTTTTAAAGTTTTCTACAACAACAGCTGCTACTTCTGCCATAAAGTCTTTGTCGATTCCAAGCTTCATTCCGTGGCGAACTGCACGACGAATTAAACGGCGAAGAACGTAACCAGCACCAACACGGTCTGGAGTAACACCTTTCTGGTCACCAAGAATGAATACAGAAGAACGAGAGTGGTCAGCAATAATACGAACTGACTTGTCTTTCTCTTCGTCTGTACCATATACATAACCGCCAGCTAATTCACCAATTTTCTGGATGA